>SCRB01000341.1 GCA_004299545.1 Rhizobiaceae bacterium | reverse complement strand
GCTCTTCCGATCTATCTCGTTCAAGAGCTTCCCGCAGCAACGTTCCATTCATTCCGCCCGCCATGACATTCATGACGGGGCAATCCGACAGTCCCGGGCTTTCGCTGGGCCTTCGCGCATGTCAGGCGACCGCCGCGCCCACCTCTTCCTCGCCTTCTTCGGGGGCGAGATCGGCTTCGCTGATCCAGCCGGCCTTCAGCCGGGCCGCGACGACCATCTGCTCCGCCTCGGCGCGGGAGACATTGTAATCGCCGAGAACGCCCTCGAAGATTTTCGTTTCGCCGTCCTTGCGTTCCTTCCAGCCGACGAGATCGTCGGCGGCATAGCCAGCGAAATCCTCGACCGTCTTGGTGCCGTCCTCGCCAAGCGCGACCATCATCGCCGTCGTTATCCCGGGAATCTCGCGCAACTCGTCGGCAACGCCGAGAGCCTTGCGGCGCTCGTCCTGCTCGGCCTCGATGCGCTCCAGATATTCGCGGGCGCGCGTCTGAATCTCGACGGCCGTATCCTCGTCGAACCCGTCGATCGAGGAAATTTCGTCCTGATCGACATAGGCGACTTCCTCGACGGAAGTGAAGCCTTCCGAGGCCAGCACCTGCCCGACCATCTCGTCGACATTGAGCGCTTCCATGAAAAGCGCCGAACGTTCGGTGAATTCCTTCTGGCGGCGCTGCGATTCCTCTTCCTCGGTGAGGATGTCGATATCCCAGCCGGTCAGTTGCGAAGCGAGGCGGACATTCTGGCCGCGACGGCCGATCGCCAGGGAAAGCTGGTCGTCGGGAACGACGACCTCGATGCGCTCTGCATCCTCGTCGAGCACCACCTTGGCGACCTCGGCCGGCTGCAGCGCGTTGACGATGAAAGCGGCCGCATCGTTCGACCATGGAATGATGTCGATCTTCTCGCCCTGCAACTCACCGACCACAGCCTGCACCCGGGAGCCGCGCATGCCGACGCAGGCGCCGACGGGATCGATGGAACTGTCGCGCGAGATGACGGCGATCTTGGCGCGGCTGCCCGGATCGCGGGCGACGGACTTGATCTCGATGATGCCGTCATAGATCTCCGGCACCTCCATGGTGAACAGCTTCGCCATGAATTGCGGATGGGTGCGCGACAGGAAGATCTGCGGCCCGCGCTGCTCGCGGCGAACGTCGTAGACATAGGCACGGACGCGGTCGCCATATTTGAAATTCTCGCGCGGGATCAGTTCGTCGCGGCGGATAATTGCCTCGCCACGCCCGAGATCAACGATGACATTGCCGTATTCGACGCGTTTCACCGTACCGTTGACGATCTCGCCGACGCGATCCTTGTATTCCTCGTATTGCCGGTCGCGCTCGGCTTCGCGCACCTTCTGTACGATCACCTGCTTGGCCGACTGCGCGGCGATGCGGCCGAAATCCATCGGCGGCAACTGCTCTGCGATGAAATCGCCGACCTGCGCTTCGGGATTGCGCTCACGTGCCGAGGAAAGAGCGATCTGCGTGGCATAGTCATCGACATTCTCGACGACCTCCATCAGTCTTTGCAGCTTCATCTCGCCCGTGTTCGGGTTGATGTCGGCACGGATGTTCGTCTCCTGGCCATAGCGCGAACGCGCCGCCTTCTGGATCGCATCCGCCATGGCGGCAATGACGATCTGCTTGTCGATCGACTTCTCGCGGGCGACCGCATCCGCGATCTGCAGAAGCTCGAGCCTGTTTGCACTGACTACCATCATTATCTCCCTTGGCATTCCATTTCCGCTGGCAGCGCTCCGGCATGCCGGCGCGGAAAATTCAGGTTTCTTCCTGTCCGGTCTCGTCTGCCGCGTCGCGGCGGCGCTTCTTGCGCTCCTGGCGCAACTGCTTGTCTTTTTTCAAGGCGTCGCGGATGAGGTCATCGGTGAGTACCAGCCGCGCATCGGCTATCGCGTCGAAGGGGATTTCGATCCTCGCCTCTTCGCCATAGGCCGGCTGGTCCCGCTCGACAACGACTCGAACCTCGTCCGCTTCCTCGATCCGTCCGCGGAAGCGCTTGCGGTCATTGAGCAGCACCGACGTCTCGATCTTGACGAGGTGGCCCGTTGCCGCCGCGAAATCCGATTTTCGCACCAGCGGGCGATCGATGCCAGGCGAGGATATCTCCAGATTGTAGGCACCGGACAACGGGTCCTCGACATCGAGCGCCGGGGACAGCGCATGGCTGACAGCCTCGCAATCCTCTACCGTCATCGTGCCGTTCGGACGCTCCGCCATGATCTGAAGCGTCGGCCCGTTCTGACCCGAAAGCCTCACCCGCACGAGCCGGTAGCCGATCCCTTCCAGCACCGGTCGAACAATCATGGCAACCCTGGCATCAGTGCCGCTTTCGCGGATGATGCGATCGTCGCCCTGACTTGTCGCCGTTTCAGTCATCCTCGCTCCGTCATGCCGGCCGGAAACAAAAAAGAGCGGGACCGGGAGGACCCACTCTTCGCCATACCGACCAAGAATTCGGGTCTCATATACCCTCAAGCACGTCAGATTTCAAGCGATGGACCGCCCGAAACGCAACTATATGCGGCATTAATGCCGTCAACGCCGTCGAAAAGAAAGATAGGCCGGCCTGCGTCCCTCTTTCAGCGCCTTCGCCTCATAGCGCGTTCCCGGCCAGCCATCGAAAGGCTCCTGCCAGTCGCGCGAGCGGTTTGCCAGCCATTCGAAATGCCGGCACTTCCCGACATGAAGGAGCGTCCAGTCGACATAGCTGTCGATGTCGGAGGCAAAACGGAACAGGCCGCCCGGCGCCAGGACACGGGCGAAGCGCGCCAGATTGACCGGTGAGACGAAACGCCGTTTCCAATGTCGTTTTTTCGGCCACGGATCCGGATAAAAGAGATCGATCCCTGAAATCGAGGCGTCAGGGAGCCAGTCGAGCAGGCGGGTTGCGTCATCGTCATAGACCCGAAGGTTCGACAGCGGCTCCCGTTCGAGGCTCAGCATCAGTTTCGCGAGGCCGTTGACGAAAGGCTCGACGCCGATGAATCCCGTGCGGGGGAAGCGGCCCGCTTCGTGTCTCAAGTGCTCCCCGGCACCGAAGCCGATCTCCAGGCGCACGGTATCGACGGCAACGGGAAACAGGGACGGAAGCGCCTCGGGCGGCGGCGGAGCGAGGTCGAGCCGATAGCGGGGCAGGCCAGATTCGAGGGCGGCAAGCGGTGCGGGTCGCAAACTCTTGCCATGACGGCGGCCGAAGAACGCCTCTGTCGAGCGGGTTCGTCGGGTCGCCGCGGTCATGCCATGGCTTGCCAGGGAATCAGGCCGCCACCGGCTGCCTGACAGCATTCTTCAGCGCCGAGACGAGATCGGTCTTCTCCCAGGCGAAAGAACCGTCGCGGCCGGGTTTGCGGCCGAAATGGCCATAAGCGGTCGTCTTGGCATAGATCGGCTTGTTCAGGTCGAGATGGCGCCTGATGCCCGACGGAGACAGATCCATGACCTCGCGCAGCGCCTTTTCGACAACGGCTTCGTCGACCTTGCCGGTGCCGTGAAGATCGACATAGATCGACAGCGGCTGGGCGACGCCGATGGCATAGGAAAGCTGGATCGTGCAGCGCTCCGCAAGTTTCGCCGCGACAACGTTCTTGGCGAGATAACGCGCGGCATAGGCGGCCGAACGGTCGACCTTGGTGGTGTCCTTGCCGGAGAAGGCGCCGCCATAGGTGTCGACGATGATCTTGCGGCCGGTCAGGCCCGCATCGCCGTCCGGTCCGCCAATGACGAACTTGCCGGTCGGGTTGATGTACCATTTGCAATTGCCGGCGATCCTGAGATCGCCCAGCGCCTCGCGGATATAGGGCTCCACGACCGAGCGCACCTTCTTCGAATCCCAATTCGGATCGACGTGCTGCGTGGACAGGACGATCTGGGTGACTTCGGCCGGCTTGCCGTTCTCGTAGCGGACGGTCACCTGGCTCTTCGCGTCGGGCCCGAGCTTCGCCACCTCTCCCTTGCCGGCCTTGCGGGCTGTCGCCAAAAGTTCCAGGATCTTGTGCGCGTAGTAGATCGGGGCCGGCATCAGCTCAGGTGTTTCCTGGCAGGCATAGCCGAACATGATCCCCTGGTCGCCGGCGCCTTCCGAATTGGAGTCCGGCGCCTTGTCGACACCCTGCGCGATGTCGGCCGACTGGCCATGCAGGAGAACGTCGATCTTGGCCGTCTTCCAATGAAACCCGTCTTGCTCGTAGCCGATATCACGGATCGCCTTGCGGGCAACGGATTTGAAGCGGGACGGGTTGACGACGTCCCTGCCGTTCCTGTCCTTCTTCATCAGCGTCGAGGGAACACGGACCTCGCCGGCAATGATCACCCGGTTCGTCGTCGCAAGCGTCTCGCAGGCGATACGCACGTCCCACGGATCCATCCCGGTCTTGCGGGCCTCGCGGTAGACGAGATCCACCACTTCATCGGATATGCGGTCGCAGACCTTGTCCGGATGACCTTCCGACACGGATTCGCTGGTGAAGAAATAATCGCTGCGAGACACGGGCATCCCCTCTGGAAAGATTGAACGCCGGCAGAAAACCGACGGCTTCGGGCGCGTCCTGTTAACGATCATAATCCCCGTTCGTCAAGCATCCTCAACGAGCTTCGTCGAAGTCAATTTCCTGCTCCTTTCTTCCCGGATGAGCTACCTGCGATGGCACATGCTATTAGCCACAGATAGCGAGAATTCACCCGTTCGGACTCTCGCACGATCAACCACGCAGTTCTTCCCTATGGGCTGCAACGAGGGCGGCCATGCTGTCGAAGCGGAATCCGACCTCCGGCACAGCGTCCGGCTGCATCGTGGCGCCGAAGCCCTCATCCGCGTGCCGCCGGTGGATCCAGCACGACGCCAGGCCCAGGCGGTTCGCGGGAACATGGTCGTGGAACAGGCTTTCGGCCGTATGCAGGATCTGTTCCTTGCCGATGCCGATCGTCCGGAGCTTCTCGAGCATATACTCGAAATTCCTGTCGGAGGGCTTATAGGAGCCGATGTCCTCCGCCGTATAGACCGCGTCGAAATCAACGCCGAGCTTCCCGTTGCTGAAGGAAAAGCTCTCATTGTCGACATTGGAAAGGATGACCAGCTTGTAGTGCTGCTTCAGATAGCGCAGGGCTTGCGCGGAATCCGCAAAGGCCGGCCAGTTCTTTACGCTTTGGCCGTAGGCCGTGCATTCCTCTTGCGTGACGACAACGCCCCATTCCTCCGCAAGCCGCCTGTAGACGATCGGCAGAAGATCGCGATAGCGCTTCCCGGGAGTCCATTTCTGCTGGCTCGATTCGTGCCGGGCGTGCGCCTCGAGTATTGCGTTGCGGCTCAGGCCACGGCCGGCTCGGTCGGCCAACGGCTTCAAGCCTTCGATCATACCGGATTCCCAATCGATGAGCGTCCCGTAGCAGTCGAAGGTCAGGGCTTTGAAATCTGTGAGCCTCATAAGGTTCTCTCCTTGCTTGCATCAGTAGCATCGAGGCTGGTGGAGACCGATTTGCTCCGACGCCGCCCGTGATTTCAAAAGCGTATAACGTATGGGAGTCCATGCCATCGGCCGCGCACGGATGCACATGACAAATTTCGATGGATTTATGAATTCATTTATGTTGTTGCATATAAAGTTGCTTTACAGCCGTTCTTGGGCCAGAGATCAGGACGCAAGACCTATGCTCGATGAGGGTTTGTCATGGCTGGAGTGCCAACGCGCCGACTGGATATCGATGCTTTGCGCGCGCTTATCGCGATCGAGAAGCATGGCGGCGTAACGCGCGCGGCCGAGGTTCTGGGCCTGTCGCAATCGGCTGTCAGCCACAAGGTCCGAAGGCTGGAGGAAAACCTGGAGTGCGAAATCCTCAATCGAAGGCCGAACGCTCCAATGTTCACTACCCCGGGCCGGGACCTTCTGGCTTATGCGCGGCGCATCCTGGGCATCCATGACGAAGCGGTGTTGAGCCTGTCGAAGAGCACGCTGCAGGGCAGGATCGCGCTTGGAATGACCGAGGATACGACCTGCACGGACCTTTCGCGCATCCTCGGCCGGTTCCGCCGGCTCTACCCAGAGGTGACGGTCCGCACACAAGTGCGCATGAGCCTCACCTTGCAGGAGCTGGTGGCGCAAGGGACGCTCGATGCCGCCATCATCCAGGTGTTCCAGCATGAGGTCCGCCCCGCCGATATCCTCCTGTCCCGCGAGACCCTGCATTGGGTGAAGTCTCCCGACCTGACCTTGGCGGAAGGGGAAGCCATTCCATTCCTGTCCTTCGACGAAAACTGCTTCTACCGCCGTTGGGGCCTCGACCTCGGGCAGGACGAGGGTAAGATGTTCGAGACGGTATTCGAATGTTCCAGCGCAGCGGGGATCATTGCCGGCGTCACGTCCGGCCTCGGCGTCGCGCTTCTGAACCAGCGCCACCTCAGGTCCGATATGGAGATCATCGACAAAGACTTCCCCAAACCCCCGGATCTGGCATACGTCGTCCGCCGCGCCCGCAAACCACGGAATCCCGCACTGGAAACCCTGGTGCGGGAGATCGAGACCGAAATCAGCCGCTATGGGGCTCTCCAACTCGCGGTCTGAACTTGTCGGCGGGACGGCCCTCGCCGCCTTACGGAGTCATGCCGTCTCACTGCGCCCTCGATCGTCCCTGTCCCGCCTGTCACCGAAATCAGGCCGGCTGCGGTTCGGGCTCGACATCTCCGGGTTCGGAGCGGTCGATCAGCATGGAGATCGCCGCCGCTGCGATGCCCAGCATTCCCGCAATCTCGAAGGCGGTGTCGTAGCTCCCCTGGAGATCGCGCATGAGGCCGCCGAAATAGGCGGCGCTTGCCGCGCCCACCTGATGGCCGGCGACAACCCAGCCGAACACGATCGGCGCGGTGCGGTCGCCGAAAGACTCGTTCGTCAGCCGGAGCGTCGGCGGCACGGTCGCGATCCAGTCGAGGCCGTAAAAAACCGCAAACACGGTCAGCGCTGGGCCTGAAAAGCCGGAGTAAGGGAGATAGATCAGCGACAGGCCACGGATGCCGTAATAGACGGCAAGAAGCTTGCGCGGATCGAAGCGGTCGGTCAGCCAGCCCGAACCGGTCGTCCCGATCAGGTCGAAAACGCCCATCAGCGCCAGCAGGCCCGCGGCCTGGACTTCGGGAATGCCCTCGTCGCTGCAAAAGGCGATGAGATGCGTACCCACCAGCCCGTTGGTGGTGAAACCGCAGATGAAGAAGGTGGCGAAGAGGAACCAGAACACGCGCATGCCGGCGGAGCGGCGCAGGATTGCGAGCGTGTTAAGGAGGAAGTTGCCGGAAACCGGAGCCGGGGGAACATCCGTTTCATCGGCGCCGAAGCGGGCGAGCCCGATGGAAGAGGGCCTTTCCGGTACGAGGAAATAGACCAGTGGTATGAGGGCCGTCGTTGCGACCGCAACCGCGATGGCGACAGGCTTCCAGCCGCCGCTCTCGGCCAGCGCCGCCAGAACCGGCAGGAAGATCAACATGCCTGTCGCGCTCGACGCCGACATCAGCCCCATGACGAGGCCTCGATTGGTCTTGAACCAGCGATTGGCGATGGTCGCACCGAGCACCGTCTGGATGGCACCCGAACCGATGCCCGAGAGAACGCCCCACGTCAGGACGAGATGCCAGGGTTCGGTCATCATCAGGCTGGCGGCGGTCGAGCCTGCCATCAGGACAAGCGCGATGAGCACCGTGCGCCTGAGCCCGAACCGGTCCATCATGGATGCGGCGAAGGGCCCGGCCAGCCCGTAGAGGAAGATGCCCACTGCCGCGGCGAAGGAGATCGTGTCGCGCCCCCAGCCGAAGGCATCCTGGAGGGGAACCATCATGACGCCCGGCGCAGACCGCATGCCCGCCGCGATCAGCAGCGAAAGAAAGATCACCGCGACCACGACGAAGGCATAACGCTGGCCAAACGGCCGAGACTGGGCTATCATGTTACTGACCGGTACGTTGCACTTCGGCGATTCATACGTACCGATCGGTAACATGTCAATCGAGTGCCGGAATGCCTGCTGACAATAATATTGATCCGCCCATCAATGCCGCGAATGGTTCGGCGCCCCGCGCCGCCGACCGCATCCTCAATGTGGCGCGCGATCTCTTTTACCGTAACGGCATCCGCGCTATCGGCGTCGATGAAATCGTGCGCAAGGCGGGCGTCACCAAGCCCAGCCTTTACCGCAGCTTTTCCTCGAAGGACGAACTCGCCGCGTCTTATCTGCGCGTCTACGACAAGGAATTCTGGGAGCGTTTCGACGACGCCGTGAAACGGCATCCGGGCAATCCGCGCGCGCAGATCAGGGCGTTTCTCACACGCGTCGGCAAGCGCGCCGTCAAGCCGGGCTATCGCGGCTGCGGCATGACCAACGCGGCGGTCGAGTACCCTGAAAAGGAGCACCCGGCCCGGCTGGTCAGCGAGGAGAACAAGCACGAATTGCGCCGGCGATTGCGGGTCATGGCGGCCGGGATGGGAGCCAAACGGCCCGATATATTGGGGGACGGCCTGCTCCTCCTGATCGAAGGGGCCTATATTTCGGGCCAGTTGTTCGGGCCGGGCGGGCCCGCCGCTGCGGTTGCCGAGAATGCGGATCGGCTGATCGAAGCAAGCCTTTAAGGATCGGGCTCCCTTCAGCCTGAGAGGCTCAGGCCGACTTCATGACGTCATTCAGCGTGTCGAGG
>SCRB01000340.1 GCA_004299545.1 Rhizobiaceae bacterium | reverse complement strand
GGGGTTGCGATCGTCATCAAATTCGCCAGCGCCGGCCTTGCCTTCCTGATGTTCGTGGTGATGGCGATGATTACGGACGAGCGGCAGTTCGGCCTCTTCAGCGCCACTTATGCCGGGGCAAGCCTGGTTTCCTACTTCGCCTCGGTCGGGCAGCAGGCCACCGTGCTGCGCTTCTGGCCCCAATATGCCGGCAATGGCGATCTCGGCGCCGCGCACGGCATGATTGCCCGCGCCATTCTCGTGACATTGGCCGGCCTTGTCGTTTCAAGCCTGCTTGTCCTGATCGTCGGGTTTTTGCCGTTCGTTAGCGAAACGACGCCGGAATGGCGTCCGCTTTGCGCGGCGGCAGCGGTCCTGTCGTTCGCGCTGGGATGGTCCGAATTTTCATCCGGCGCCTTCCGGGCGAAAAATCGCCTGGTCACGGGCCTGTTGCCGCGGGACATCATATGGCGCGCGGCGACGATTGCCGCCGTTCTCGCCCTGCACTTCGCCCATGTCAAAATAAGCGCGGTTGCGGCGACTTCCCTGACTGCCGGCCTGCTCGTCGTGTCGGTCGTTCCGCAGACAATCACCCTGCTGCGCGATACGCTACGCGCACAGCGCGGCCCCTTGACGCAGATGCAGAGGAGCGAGTTCAAGACGGTCACTCTCGGCCTTTGGGGTGTCACCTCGCTTCCCCCGGCGCTCGGCCAGATCAGCACGTTGCTGGTGGCTGCCATCCTGGGTCCTGAAATTGCCGGCGCCATCTTCGTGGCGGAACGGACCACGCGTTTCGTCGCTCTCGCGCTCAACGGGATCAACCAGGCGCTGGCGCCGCAGATCTCCGCCGCCTTCTACAGCGGCGACAGGGCGCATGTGCAGCGCATCACCAGCCTTGCGGCACTTGGCGGCTTCGTCATGGGACTGCTTGTCCTGATCGTCTTCTGGGTTTTCGGCGGCCTGATCCTGTCGCTCTTCAATCCGGCCTACGCAACACCGGCCATACGCACGACGCTCGTCGTCTTCGGTATCGGCGCAGCATACGGCACCGCCTGCGGCCCGATCGAGGTTCTTCTGCAACTGACCGGCCTCCAGCAAGCCCTGTTCAATCTTCTCGTCATCGTCAATGTCGTCGGGCTCTGCATAACGGCAATAGCGACCTATCTTTTCGGCCCCATCGGCGCAGCCGTCGGCATTGCCGGGACGGTCATCGCCTGGACGACCTTTGGCGTCGCGATCGCCAGGCGCAGGATCGGCATCAATCCGTCGATCCTCGGCTTTTTGACACGCGCCGGCGATGCCCGCGACCCAGATGCCCCGGCTGGCCTTGCAAGGGGCCGTACGTGAGAATCGTTCAGGTTCAGACGCAGGCGGAAGCCGCCGGCGCGCAACGCGTCTCCGACATGGTGGGCGAAGGGCTGCGAGCGCGGGGCCACGAGGCGCGCACCGTTTTCATGTACAGAAAAACGGACGCCTACGATCGCGATCCGTATGCGGATTTCGTTCTCTCCGCGCCGCCAAGAGGATTGCCCGGACAGGTCCGGGCGACCGTTGGCCTGGCGAATTATCTGCGCAAGACGCGGCCTGATGCCGTCATCACCTATCAGCATTACGGCAACATCTTCGGCACGGTCGGCGCCCGTCTGGCGGGCGTTCGCCACATCGTCGCCAATCAAAGCGGCGCGCCGCAAACCAGAGGGGTCATGGGCCTGCTTTCGCAGATCGACAAGCTGATGGGAGCGGTCGGCCTTTACCATGCGAATGTCGTCAATTCGGCATGGACAGAGATGCAGTTCGGCCGCTATCCACGGGCCTATAGAAAGCGCCTTCGGCGTGTCGACCACGGTGTCCCCAGCCCGGACCGCGCTTTTGAAAAAGCAGCCGCGCGCGTTGCGTTCGGTTTGCCTCCCTCGGTGCGGCTCGTCGTTTCCTCGGGCCGCCTGATGCCGTCGAAGAACCACGGCGCGCTCATAGAGGCGCTCGGTCTTCTGCCCGACATCCATGTCGCGCTTGCCGGTGTCGGACCGGAGCAGGAAGCGCTTGTGGCTCTTGCCGGGAAGAAGCGCGTCGGGGATCGGCTGCATCTGGTGGGAGAGGTTCCGCCGGCGCGCATTTTCGAATTCCTGGCCGCCGGGGATGTTTACGCCTTCCCGTCCATCACCGAAACCTTCGGCCTGGCCTGTGTCGAGGCGGCAATCTCCGGATTGCCGGTTGTGGCCACCGACCTGGCCGTCCTGCGCGAGGTGCTGACGGCCGAAGACGGCGAGGCTGCGGCGCTTTTCGTCAAGGGCGATGCCGCCGGCATGGCAAAGGGTCTTGCCGCCATGATCGCCAGTCCCGAACTTTCCGCCAGGCTTTCCGCCGCGGGCCGTCGCCTGCGGGACAAATATTCACCGGCCAGAATGTGCGCCGGCTACGAAGCGCTGCTCCTGTCCTGAGCCCTTTTCCGCACCGCCGCTATTCCGTCGATCGTTTCAAGACGCCCGGCACGGTTGAGCGTGTGGATTTTCGGATAGGGCCAGTCGCCGCCGGCCTCGACAGGCCGTGCCGGAGACAACCGCACCGTTTGCGCGTCGAGTTGCAGCAATTCGGATAGGCCGAGGCCGCCGCCATAGCCGAGTGTTCCATCCTGCACCGGCAGAACGATGCCGCCATCGCGCCTGCGCACGAACGCGCCGCCGGGGCGGGCCATGCGTCGGTCGATCATGACCGGGTTCATGGGGTGCGGTTTCCACGGCCCTGAAAGTGCGCGTGAAGAGAAAACCACCAACGTGTCGGACGTGCTGCCGTAGCCATCACGGTCGGTCGCGAACAACCAGAGCGTTCCGTCATGCTCGAAAAGCGTCGCATCGGAGATCTCGCCTTCGAGCAGGGCGGCTTCGGCGACCCAGCGATCCGGGAAAGGCGAGGCGCGATAAAGGGTCAACTGGCCGCCGCCGCTTCCTTCGGGCAGCATCCAGATGTCGCCGTCACGTTCGAACACCTGCGGGTATGAAAGATGATGCGGCTCCTCCAGCACGACTTGCGGTGTTTGAGGAACGCCCTTGGCATCGAACGGAACGGCGGAGATGACGGCTTTTCCGGTCGCGTGGGGATAATCCTCGACGAATATGAAGGACCGGCCCTGCCAGTGGAATGGAAACGGATCGGCATAGAAATGGTCGCCTGCGTCGGGGAGAACCGACCAGCCGGTTCCGAGTGCGCCGGTCTCCGCTACGCCCGGCCCGTCAGTAAACCGGAAGCCAACACGCCAATGCGCGTGACGAAAGCGCAGGCGCCGCAGGGCCTCGCGTCCAAGGCGTGGTAGCGCGGAGCCGAGATAGGCGGAAGCGAACCGCATGGCACCGGCGCCCTGACGGCCACCTTTTGACAACGGTTCGTTCGCGGCCAGGCGGCCTTCGGCGAAAGCCCGGGGGATCGAAACTGCCAGCGTGACGGCGCGGGCCAAAACGTCCTCGGTGCCGAGCGCCGACGATTCGCGCTTGTCCACCATCGGCAAGGCCCGGCCGACCACCGTTTTCGCATCGAGAATGGCTTCGATTGTCGGCAATCCACCGGCTGCAACCGCCGTCGCGGCGGCGAAATCCCGGCCGGCTCCGTCGAACAGGAGGCTTATGGTCGGAATGTCCGACGGTGTCGCTTGGCCGGTCAGGTCGAGCCGCAATTCCGCGGGACGGCCGGACACGGCCGCCGGAATCGCCGGCAACGCATCGGCAAGGCTCGGGCCGTGGCGGCGGAAAACGCGCCGTTCGAAGGCGAAGGCGGCACTCGCGACGGCAGGCCAGCCGGCTGTTCCGGGCTGGTGGAGTACGGCAATGTCGTATCCGTCCGCCTTGAGCCGCTCGATGACGAGCTTCTGCCATCGGCGTGGAGCCGTCTGCGGAACTATGACATCGATCGGCAGCATTTCGCCCTCCGCCCGCCGTCGCATCGATCATCCGGGCTTCCGCGCCACCGGGCGTCAATGACTTGACCGAAAAAGCTTACCCTGACGTTACGTTGCAGTCCGCGCCCCCGGTCTTCCATAAACCAAGCTTGCAAGAATACATGCTGACCCGTCTTGACGCGGGCCATAATAGATCGTCGATACGGTGTGACAGCTGTCTGTCTGGTCCTGATATTATGTTTGAAGTCACAGTCGAGAATTCGTTTGATTTTCGATCGCTGGAATATGCCGACCTGTTCGCCGGTTCGGCGGCTACCGCGTTCCAGCATCCCATCTGGCTCGCCCAGCTCTATGGGAAGATCGTAGGGCAAGGCGGCGCGACGCCGCTGATCGTCGTCGTGCGCCACCGCACCGACAAGAAGCTCGCGATGGTTCTGCCCCTCGTCAAGCGCCGGTATGCGCTCCTGAAGACCGTGGAATTCGCCGACATGCGCGTTTCCGACTATGTATCGCCGGTCGTTGGCGAGGCGATGTTCTCGCGCATACTGAACGACGTTGCCGCCGTCACCGCCATTCGGGCGCATTTGCGACCTTACGATCTCATGCGCATCGGCAAGCTGGCCGACCGTGCGCTGCCGCTCGAGCGTCTTTTCGCTATCGAGAAACGCGAAAATATGGGCATGAGCGCCTATGCCAGCCGGCTGGAATCGACCTTCGCCGCATGGCGGGAACAGCAACTCGACCCATCCTACCGGAAAGAACTCGACAAGAAATCGAGACAACTCGGGCGAAAGGGCGAGGCGCGGTTCGAATGCGCCGGAACGCCGGCCGCCATCCGGTCGACTTTCGATGCGCTCAAGTTCTATCGCGGCAAGCGTTTCGACGGCAGCGACGGTCCGGCCGACCTGCTGCAGCTTTCATCCTATTTCGATTTCTACATGGCGGTCGCCATGGAAGGCATTGGTGGCTTCACGCGGACCTACACCTTCTGGATGGACGACCGACCGATCGCCGGCGCGCTTGGTCTTGCTCACCGCGGTTCCCTGCTTGTCATCCTTGGCGGTTTCGACGAGGCAGGGTACAGGAAACAGTCGATCGGCAGCCTGCTGTTCGAGCAGATTGCGCGCGACTGCATCGAGCGAGGCGATCACAGCCTCGATTTCACGATCGGCGACGAGCCTTACAAGCGTGTCTTCGGCGCCCGGCCGTCGCCGATGTGGCAGATTTCCCGAGTGGGAAGCCCGCTCGGCTATATCGCCCATATGGCTGTGGAGAAATCACCGGCGGCAAAGGCCATGGCGCGGCGCCTGTTCGGGACCGGCAAGGAAAAGCGTCCCCCCCGGCCTGCGGTCGGATCGCCGGCGCGCGCAGACGAGCCGGAAACGCCCTGATCGTCCGCCAGGCATTCCTCGCTCCGTCCCTTGATAGCGTACCTCGGAAGGAGCGCCAGTATTATGCCGCAGGTTTGATCCGCGGCTTCGGGAGGCTGCGCAGTTTCGTTGCAAAAGACGGACCGAGACTGTTGATCCCGTTCATGATCCGCCGTCGGCCGAAGTGGAATTGCCGCCGGGCTTGCCAGCGCAAGCCGGTGTCGATCGTCAGGTTCCGGCGGAAATCCGCCAACTGCAACCCGTGCATATCCATCGCGCGCTTTTCGGGATCGTCGTAGAAAGCGGCTATTTTCACCGCCGCCATGCCGGGTGTGGCCATCCATTGCGGCACATAGGCCATGCAAAGGCGCTCCACATCGGTGAGAAGCCGGCTGACGCCGGTGCCGGCGGCCGGGCAGGAGGTCTGGTAGGCGTCGCCGATCAGGACCACCCCGTCACGCCGGCACCTGTCGGCCACCATGATATCGGTGAGCCAGCTGTCGACCTTGTCGAAAACCTCGAAATCGCCAAAGACCCGGGTGAGGCCCGGCAGCGTTTCGACAAGCGTTTCCTTCGGATTCTCACGCAATGCCTTGACCCAGGGATCGCGGTGATCTCGAAAGACGAAGAGATTGGCGCGTGTGGTGCCGCCGGCAGGGAACAGGTTGAGATAGTCGATGCCGTCGGAAAGACGCTCGCCGTAATAGGTTAGCGCGGGATATTTGAACGCGTCTGCATCCGCCGGCCGGATATTGAAGCCGAACGTCAATGATTGCCTTTGGTGAATGTAGCGCCGCTCGATATCGAGGTCGCGGCGCAGAACGTCGCCCATGCCTGTGGCGAGCACCAGAAGGCGCGCCGTCACCTCCCCCTGTCCCAGCAGTGAGACGCGCTGATGGTCCGGGCCCGCCTCGACCTTGCTGACGCGGCCGGCGACGAAGCGGACGGTTTCGGGCAGGTCCGCCCGCATGGCCTGGACGAGGTCGCCATAGAGAATGCCGTAATGCTGTGCGCGGGTACGGTCGAGGATACGCCCTTTGCGGGCATTGACGATCTCGCCGAACGGCATCGCCGCCGCGACAAGCTTGTCCATGAGACCGATCCGCCGCAGTTTCCCGATCTGGTCGCCGGCGATCTTCTCCACGCGGAACTCTCGCGGAAAGACGGGATGGCGGTCGATCAGCGTCACCTGATAGCCGGCGCGTCCGAGCACGTGCGCGGCGAGTGTTCCCGAAAGTCCCGCGCCAACGATGGCGATTTCCGTGTCGGTCCCCTCCGGGCAGGGGCACCGCGGCGATGCGGCATTCATCTGGAGTACCTTAGGATTGCGTAGAACGCTTTGGGATTGGTGGTGAAATAGCGCCAGAAGAGGCGGCGCGGCTCCATCGCCATGCGCCACATCCACTCGAAGCCGATTTTCTGTACCCACGTGGGCGCCCGCGGAACCTTGCCGGCCAGATGGTCGAACAGGCCGCCCGATGTCTTGATCACTCCGACATTGGTGAGTCGGGAAGAATAATCGCGGATGAAAATCTGTTCCCGCGGCACGCCAAGGCCAAGCCAGAGGATGTCGGGGGCAAGGGCGTTGATTTCGTCCAGTTTCCGCTCCAGCGCCTCGCCGGTGAGATAGCCATTGCAATGGCCGACGATGCGGAGGCCGGGATAGGCTTTCCTGACCACAGAGACGGCTTTGGAATTTCCCGCCTCGGTCGATCCCATCAGGTAGAAGCTCAAGCCCTCCCCTTCGGCGAGTCGTGCCACATCGTGAAAAAGGTCCGTCGTGGCAACTCGTTCGGGGAGCGTGCTGCTGCACAGCCAGCGCGAGGCCAGGACGAGAGGCTGCCCGTCGGCGAAGATCTGGTCGGCGCTCTGGAACAGGAGCGCCATCTGCGGATCCGCGCGGACACGCGCGATAACCTCGCCGTTGGCGGAGGTGAAATAGCGAGGGGGAGAGCCGCGGTCATGCGTGCGCGCCGCATCGGCCATCAAATGCGCCGCGCCGTGTCGGTCGATCACGGTGATCGGCATGCCGCCTATCATAATGGTGGGAAAGCGGGAAACATTGTCCTGAAACGATGGGCTCGTTTTCCCTTGAACAAGGACAGTCACGATCATCACTCCAGTCGCAGGCAATGACGCCCGGCCGTTTGGGATACAAGGGGCGCCGGTCCCGTATGTCGTATAGAATAAGTGCCGGTCTCTCCTCATTGCTAGGATAAGAATCTCGCTAAGTTAAGTGCATTGTTTACAGTTAGTTAATTCGTAAAATTCTGTTAAAATCTTAACTTTCGACCGATCGATGAGGGCTGGCCTGCCGCGACGGAAATTCCGTCTCAGTCACGACGGCAGCCATCGGGAACGGCGCCGCCTCTGCCACCCAACTCATTTTGATTCAGACACTGAGACAGGGGCGGTCTTGCGCATGAGTGCGGACGGTCCGATCCTGAAGATTTCATCCGGTCGCGCGGCTCACGCTACCTCTTGGCGCCATCAGATGATGCCCGGCCGGCAAACCGCCTCGCCCGTCGGCATTCAACGGGCATTGAAACGAGAGGAGGTGCTGTATCGGTAGGCCTGCGCCGCGAGCATGATCGCTTCCGATTGAGCCGGATAGGTATGGACCATTTCGGCCAGGGCTTCCATGCCGATGCCGGCGTTCATGATGACGGCCATTTCGTTGATCAATTCGCTCGCGCGCGAGGCAACGATGGTCGCGCCGAGTATTCTGTCCGTACCCTCCGCGGTATGAATTTTGACGAAGCCGGTGTCTTCTCCCTCGGTGATGGCGCGATCGACATCGTGCATCATGACGGTGAAACTCTTGATGGGAATGGATTGCCGGCGCGCTTCCCAGACATGCAGGCCGATATGCGCGATCTCGGGATCGCAAAAGGTACACCAGGGTGTGAGCGTGTCGTCATAGCGCTGCCTGGCGTCCACCAGCGCGTTTCGAACTGCAATACGGGCGGAAGTTTGCGCCGCATTGGTGAATTTGAGTTCCCCGCAGACATCGCCGGCGGCATAGACACGCGGATTTGAACTGCACAGGAAATCGTCGACCTTGATCCCCTGAACGGCCTCGAATGAGACGCCCGCAATCTCGAGATCGAGGCCCTCCACATTGGCCGCCCGTCCGACGCACAAGACGATTTCATCGGCATGGACGTCGTTTTTTACGCCGCTGTCGACCGTCTCCAGAATCTTGTCGCCGCCTTCGCGCCGCGCGCCGACGACTGCCGTGTTCAGGCGAATTTCCACGCCATCGCGCGCCATGGATCGGGACAGGATCTCGGCGGCATCACGCTCCTCGCGGGGGAGAAATTTCGGCTCGTCCTGCACGATCGTCACGTGCGCGCCAAGCCTGCAGAAAGCCTGCGCCAGTTCGCACCCCAACGGACCGCCGCCGATCACGGCAAGACGTTTCGGTGGGGTCTCCATCTCGAAAATAGTTGCACTCGTGCGGTAACCCGTCTGCTCGAGCCCCGGAATATCAGGCGTCTTCGGCCGTGCCCCCGTAGCGATGAGCGCTTTTTCGAAACGGAGCCGGGTGCTCCCGACGACAAGGGCATCCGTGCTCTCGAACCGGGCGTCGCCGAAGAAAATATCCACGCCAAGCGTCGTGAGATCGTCAACCGAATTGTACGCCGATATCCGCGTCAGAATCCGGCGCATGCGCGCCATTACCTTGCTGAAGTCGAGAGCGACCTCGCCCGGCGCAAGTGCGCCAAAATCTTCAGCACCCCGTATCGTGCTGCAGACGTGCGCGGTGCGGATGAGGGCCTTTGAAGGCACAGACCCGACATTCAGGGAATTTCCGCCCAAGCGATTGCGCTCGACGAGGGCAACGGAGAATCCGAGCCGTGCAGCGGACTCCGCCGCCGCCAGTCCGGCCGGACCCCCGCCCACAATGAGCAGGTCGTAGCTGCTCCGCGGCACGGGGCTCTTCCAATGTTGCGGCCGCACCCGCCGAAGAAAGGTCTTCTCATCCTCAACCGCTGCATTTGGCATAATGCGTTGCATCTCTATAGCCATCCGCCTTCGAAGCCGGCGTTCCTGAGACCGTCGCGGATGGGGCCGCAACGCCGCATGATCTCCCAGATCAAACCGGTGCGGTGATTTTCGATCATCATAACGAGCAGGCCCTGGTCGAGCCCGTACCAACCTTCGGAAAGCCAGCCGCCGGTACGGCTTTGCAGCGTCGGATTGAAGCCGCTCGAGAATCTGTCCTGGATGCACACCTGAGGGTATGTGTCCAGAAGGCTGCGCGTGCCGGCGAGCGCGGCCTCCGTCGTGAAGGGCAGCGTCGCAAGCATCGCCCAGGGTGCGATCGTTCCGTCGTCGGGACCGTAGGGTACGCCGCGCGACATATAGCCGAAGAATCGGCGATCCCTGCCGTCCTCCCGGATTTCCACGTTGGCCGGGCCGTCTCCTGCAGTCACGCCCCAAAAATTGCGGCTATAGGCCCTGAAGCAGTATGGATTGCGTTCGCCGTATTCGCGGTGAATGGCGACGGCGCTTTTGGTATTCTCGAAATAGTCGCTGGACTTCTCGCGCATGAACGCGTCGCGTATGCCGCGAAAGTCGATCCATGCGTGCGAGAAGAGGTGGGTGAAAAGCGGACCCGAATAAAGGACGTCATGGCCGAGCAGGTTTTCCCACTGATAGGTCAGGCCCCATGTGACATAGCCGCTCGGTGCGAGCGGGAAAGTGGGCGAACCCAGGCCAAGGACATACAGGATGGTGGCTTCATTATAGCCTTCCCAGCCATAATGGAGAAAGCCGCATTCGGGCTTCCAGCCCTGCGAGAGTCCTGAGGCGCCGGCCTGAGCCCAGTGCCAATCGACGCGGCGATACAAGGCGTCCGCCAGTTCACGGATTTCGTTCTCTTCGTTTCCGCCGTCGAAATAGCTCCCGGCCACCAGCACGCCGGCGATCAGCAGCGCTGTATCGATCAGCGAGAGTTCGCATTGCCAGACACGCCTGCCCGTTTGCATGTCGAGGAAGTGATAGTAGAAACCCTTATAGCCCGTTGCGTCGGGCGCATCGCTTTGCGTGCTGCGGGAGAGGAACCGGAGAACCTTGAGCGTGCGGGCCGCGCCATCCGCGCGCGACAACCACCCGTTCTGGACGGCAATAGGATAGCACGACAGGGCGAACCCGACCACCGCGATGCTGCACGGCGATCCCCGGCGCGAAGTATCCGCCACAAGACCGGTATCGGCATTCGCGTATTCCAACAGGTAGGAGAAAGCCGCGCGCTGAAGGCGGGTGACCAGCGCGTCGTCCGACAGTTGCGCCCAATCGTCCATCCTGCTCATCTCGAGAAATGAATGACGGCAACCGATTGCGGCGGCATCGACACTTCGACGCTCAGCGTACCGCCCCGAACCTCGACCGGCACCGGTTCGCTCGTGACCTGTGAGCGGTCCTTGAGATCGTTCACTGTCGCGGCGGTCAAATATTCGGGGCTACCCAACTGTTCCCAATGACGCTTGGCATTGGCGTGATCGAGATCGATCCGCTGGATGGATGCCGTGGTCGCGGGTTTCGCGGATTTGAGTTCAAAGGAAACCTGCTCCGTCTCGATCGGGTGGCGGGGCAACGCAAAATTTGTCAGCACGAGCGTGGAACGCCGGTCACCGCGCACGAACCAGGCATCGACCGTTTCATGGCTGCCTTCCGTTGGCAGCATCTCGGTGCCGAGTTCATGCAACAACTGGAAAGCACGATAGGCCGGCTTGGCAATGCCGTGAATGTTGAGAAGCCCGAAGCCGCCGTGAAAGGGTACGGAGGGAAAGTAATTTTCCTCGAAAATATCCGAAAACGTCCAGTAGCTATAGCCTTGGACCAGCCCACGCGCTTCGAGAATCGTCTTGACGATGAACGCGGCGGCGTAGGGGTCGTCATGCATCGGATCGCGCGGATTGGAGGACGTGCACCATTCCGTATAATAAACCGGAAGATCCCCGGCCTTTTTTCGAACCGCGCGAGCCTCTTCACGCAGCACGCTGCGCGTGGAAGCCGCCAGTTGTGCCTCGGTGTCGTCGCCGGGCTTGCCGAACGCGTCCGTCGGATAGTGATGCGTGCTGACGAAATCCACCGGCAGGTCGTTCGATCCGCAAAAATTCAGGAAATCGTCAACCCAGGCGTTGGCCGCCGTTGCCGGGCCACCCACTCTCAGCGTCGGATCGATGCCCTTGATGGCTTCCACGGTGTAGCGGTAGAGTTCGAAATAATCGCTTTGCTTTCCGCTGCCGAAGGCCGTCAGATTGGGCTCGTTCCAGACCTCGAAGAACCATTGCCGCACTTCGTCCAATCCGTAGCGGTCCACCCAATGGCGAACGAGCCTCCTGATCAGCACGGCCCATTGCGCATAGTCTTTTGGTGGAGTGACATTGGCGCGATAGTGAAAAACGGTTTGGTCGCCCGAGGACAGGATGGACGGCATGAAGCTCAATTCGACAAAGGGCTTCATACCGATCGAGAGAAGAAAATCGAAAATCTGATCGGTATTGAAAAACGAGTAGAAAAGCGTGGCCCCTTCGCCGACCAGCGTGCCCATATCGTCGCTCAAGATCCCGTGGAAGCGAACGTGCTGCATACCGAGGTCATCATGCGCCTGCTTCAGTTGCGCCTGCCAATCGGCGCGCAGGGCGAGCGTTGCGTGGCCGCTGCCGACGGTATGCTCCCAGAAATGCGGAAACTCCGTGGTCTGTCCGCCAAGGTCGCTTGAAAACAGAACCGTCATGTCAGCCGCTCCTTTATCCGGTCCGCGACACGAAGCGCATTGGCTATGATCGTCAACGTCGGATTGACCGCTGCGATGGACGGGAAAGAACTAGCGTCCGCGATATACAGATTGTCGAGTTCATGGGCCTTGCAGTCGAGGTCGGGAACCGAGGTCGCCAGATCGGTGCCGAAACGCGCCGTCCCGGCCTGATGCGCGGTGCCGCCGATCGGGCCGTCCTGGCCCAGATACAGGCTGCGTTCCAGCAACACCGGATGCGCGCCAGCCTTGCTTAGTATTTGTTCGAGCTTTTTCTTCAGCCGGCCATGGGCTTCCATCTCGCCTTCGGAGAGGTCGAGAATCACGCGTCCGCCATCGTAGCGGATACGGTTTTCCGGGCGCGGCAGATCCTCGCTCGACAGCCAGAAATCCATCGAATGACGCGCCATTTCCTCGAATGGCATCTTCGGCATCCATTCCAGCCAACTCGGCAGCGCCTCGCCCCTGATCTGCGCGCCATGCAACGTGGCGCACATCTGGATCAGGCCGAGCGGATAATCCCAGTCGTCCGACCCGAAGTAGAAATCGGAGACGGCGAGCGTCTTCTGGAAGACGGTATCGTTGGGCTCGCGCATCAGGGCCGTCAGGCCTCGTCACCTGCGACATAATTCACCACGACATCGCCGCCGGCTTGACCGAGCGCGATCGCGACGCCCTCTCCGATCCCGGAAC
>SCRB01000339.1 GCA_004299545.1 Rhizobiaceae bacterium | reverse complement strand
GTGCCGATCCGATCAGTTCGCCCAGGATTTCGGGCGACTGGTCGAGAGCGCCCATGGCCTTGATGACGCCGAGGACGGCTGAACAGATGCCGAGCGCCGGAAAGGCATCGGAAACCGCCGTGAGCGCGTGGAAGGATTTGAGCTTGTCATGGCGGATGGTGTGGATTTCCTCGTCCATCAGCGCCTCGATTTCGAAAGGCCGCGCATTGCCGATGATGATGAGGCGGCAATAGTCGCAGATGAAATTCGTCAAATCGTGATTCTTGAGGATGAGCGGGTAGCCCTGGAAGATCACGGATTCCTTCGGATTGTCGATATGCGCCTCGACCTCGTTGCGGGACTTCGCCTTCAGTTCACGCATGAGGGAATGCAGCACGCCGAGCGTTTCCAGATATTCCTTTTCCTTCGGAACGGCCTGGACGAACGCTTCCATGAAGGCCCTGCCGGTGTCCTTCACGGTCGAGAGCGGGTTGGCGACGAGAAAGGTGCCCAGCGCGGCACCCGTGATGATGACGAACTCCCAAGGCTGGACCAGGACGCCGACATGGCCGCCCATCGCCATGAAGCCGCCGAGCACGCAGCCAAGTGTAACGACGATCCCGATGATAATGCCCAAAACGCACCTTCCTTCCGCGGTCAGTTCAGGAGATACAGCTTCTGCCTTGCGTGAGGCTTGAACGGGAGCGACGGGCATTCAAAATGAGTTTCTCTGACGATTAAGCCTCGCGCAAGCAAGGCCGGTTACGCTTCCGTCGGCTTTTACAATGGGCGGAACGATGACAGGCGCGGTCAACACCTATTCGAGTTACCAGCAGATCGTCGGCAATATCGATCGCCAGACCGAGATGGTCGAGGACCAGCCAGACGTGAAGCGGGCGACGCAATACTATCTCGCCAACATCGGCAACGTGAAAACGGTGGACGATTTCATCAACAACACCCAGCTCTTCAGCTACGCCATGAAGGCTTACGGTCTCGAGGACATGACCTATGCCAAGGCGTTCATGAAGAAGGTGCTGACGAGCGACCTCAGCGACCAGAACAGCTTCGCTAACCAGTTGGCCGATTCCCGCTATCAGGACATCGCCAAGGCCTTTGATTTTTCCACCGGCGGCGACGCCGACAGCACCGTCACGCAATCGCAGACGGCGCAACAGGGGACGGTGGACAAATATGTCCGCCAGACACTGGAAGAAGAAGCGGGCCAGGATGACACTGGCGTCCAGCTTGCCCTTTATTTCGAGCGCACCGCGCCGACGGTCACTTCCTATTATGGCATCCTCGCCGACGACGCGCTCTCCAAGGTGGTGCGCACAGCACTTGGCTTCGACGACAGCATGGGCCTGATGGACATCGATCAGCAGGTGAAGATTCTGCAGTCCAAGTTCGATATCACTGATTTCCAGGACCCGAAGAAGCTTGAGACGTTCATCGGTCGCTTCACGGCGATGTACGATCTCCAGAACCCGGATACCACCTCCGACACGTCTTCGACGAGCCTTCTTTACGGCAGTTCGACGCAGTTCAACATATCGACCGACCTGATGATTGCCATGCAATCGATGAAGCCCTGAGCGAGGCAGGCCGTGCAGACCGGGCTTTACGTTACGCTTTCGGCGCAGATGGCACTGGAAAAGCGCCTCGACACCATCGCGGACAATGTCGCCAACGCCGGAACGGTCGGTTTCCGCGCCACCGAGGTGAAGTTCGAGGACCTCGTCTCTGGGACCGGCCAGAAATCCGTCGATTTCGCCTCGACCGGCACGAATTATCTCTCCGACCGGCAGGGCGAACTGGTGCAGACTGGCGACCCGCTCGATTTTGCCGCCAAGGGAAACGCCTGGTTCGCCATCACCACGCCGGCGGGCCAGGTCATGACCCGTGACGGACGCTTCACCATGCTTAATACCGGGGCACTGGTGACGCATGAGGGCTATCCCGTTCTCGATGCCGGCGGAGCGCCGATACAGCTGAACCCGACAGGCGGCACGCCTGTCGTCAGTGCCGATGGCACCATCCGCCAGGACGGCCACCTGCAAGGGGCGATCGGCCTTTTCGACTTCACGCCGGGAGACGACATCAAACGCTTCGGCAATTCGGGCGTCATACCCTCGGCGCCGCCGCAGCCGGCCGTCGACCGTTCGGATGTCGGCGTCCTGCAGGGCTATGTCGAGCAATCCAACGTCAATGCCATCCAGGAAATGACGAAACTGATCGCCCTGCAGCGGAATTTCGACAGCACAGCCTCACTCGTCAGCCAGTCGGAGTCGTCCATGGACGACGCGATAAAGACCCTCGGCG
>SCRB01000338.1 GCA_004299545.1 Rhizobiaceae bacterium | reverse complement strand
ACGCTCTATGCCGATATCAGGCTCGAAAAGGACGCCAGCATCCAGATTCCCGCCGATACCGAGGAACACGCGATCTACGTGCTGGACGGCGTGGTCGATATTGCCGGGGATCGTTTTCCGGCCGATCGCCTCCTCGTCTTTCGCGAGGGTGACGAGATTGCCGTCAAGGCGGAGGAAGAAGCGCATTTCATGCTGTTCGGCGGAACGTCGCTCGGATCGAAACGCTATATCTGGTGGAATTTCGTTTCCTCTTCCCAGGAACGCATCGAGCAGGCGAAGGAGGAATGGCGTTCCGGTCGCTTCGACATCGTGCCGGGAGACGCGGAAGAGTTCATCCCACTGCCCGAAGGCTGAACGCACGCGCTCGCAATTGTTTCAAAAGTCTCGGCGCATTTACATTCGGTGCCGGGCGTCCTATCTCCAACGGGTTCATTGAAAGAATATCGGCCTTCCCCAATCGTGACATCGCGCCCTGAAACCCCCTTGCTCGATACGGTCAAGTTCCCGGCAGACCTCCGGAAACTGCCCGAAAACCGGCTTCCGCAACTGGCGTGCGAATTGCGCGCGGAACTGGTCGATGCCGTCTCGCAGACAGGTGGGCATCTGGGGGCCGGGCTCGGCGTGGTCGAACTGACGGTCGCACTTCATTATGTCTTCGATACGCCGACAGATCGGCTGATCTGGGATGTCGGGCATCAGGCCTATCCGCACAAGATACTGACTGGCCGTCGCGATCGCATCCGCACGCTCAGGCAGGAAGGCGGTCTTTCCGGTTTCACCAGGCGCACCGAAAGCGAGTATGATCCCTTCGGCGCGGCGCATTCCTCGACCTCGATCTCGGCAGGCCTCGGCATGGCGGTCGGCCGCGATCTCGACGGGCGCCGCAACAATGTCATCGCCGTCATCGGCGACGGCGCGATGTCTGCCGGCATGGCCTTCGAGGCCTTGAACAATGCCGGCGCGCTCGACGCCCGCCTGATCGTCATCCTCAACGACAACGACATGTCGATCGCGCCGCCGACAGGCGCTATGAGCGCCTATCTGGCCAGGCTCGCTTCGGGCAGGACCTATCTCGGCCTGCGCGATTTCGGCAAGAAGCTGACCTCCTATCTCGGCAAGCGAGCCGAAAGCGCGGTGGCGCGCGCGGTGGAGCATGCACGCGGTTATGTCACCGGCGGCACGCTTTTCGAGGAACTGGGCTTTTTCCATATCGGGCCGATCGACGGGCACAATCTGGAGCACCTGATCCCGGTTCTGAAGAATGTGCGCGACCATGGCGACGGGCCGGTGCTGATCCATGTCGTGACGCAGAAGGGCAAGGGTTACGCTCCCGCCGAGGCCGCGCCCGACAAATATCACGGCGTCGGCAAGTTCGATGTCATCACCGGGGCGCAGGCGAAGCCGCCGGCCAACGCGCCGAGCTATACCAGGGTTTTCGCCGAAAGCCTGATCCAGGAGGCGCGCGAGGACGAGAAAATCGTCGCCATAACCGCCGCCATGCCGGCCGGTACGGGGCTGGATCTGTTCGGAAAGACGTTTCCTTCCCGCACTTTCGATGTGGGTATCGCCGAGCAGCATGCCGTTACCTTTGCTGCCGGGCTTGCCACCGAGGGGTTCAAGCCTTTCGCCGCGATCTACTCCACCTTCCTGCAACGTGCCTATGACCAGGTCGTGCATGATGTCGCAATCCAGAAACTGCCGGTGCGCTTTCCGATCGATCGCGCCGGCTTCGTCGGCGCCGACGGGCCGACCCATTGCGGCGCCTTCGATACCGCCTTTCTCGCCACCCTGCCGGGTTTCGTCGTCATGGCGGCGGCAGACGAAGCGGAGCTTCGCCACATGGTGCGCACCGCCGCGGCCTATGACGAGGGACCGATTTCCTTCCGCTATCCGCGCGGCGACGGCGTCGGCGTCGATTTGCCCGAGCGCGGGTCCGAGTTCGAGATCGGCAAGGGCCGTATCCTGCGCGAAGGCACGAAGGTGGCGATTCTTTCCTTCGGCACGCGTCTGAAGGACTGCCTGCTGGCGGCCGAGGAACTCGACGCGGCAGGACTTTCGACCACGGTGGCGGACGCCCGTTTCGCCAAGCCGCTTGACGAGGATCTGGTCCGCCGTCTTGCCCGCGAGCACGAGGTCCTGATCACCGTCGAGGAAGGGGCCGTCGGCGGCTTTGCCAGCCATGTCCTGCATTTCCTGGCGCATGAGGGGGCCCTCGAGACAGGCCTCAAGGTGCGGCCGCTGGTGCTTCCGGATTCTTTCACGGATCAGGCGAAGCCGGAGAAGATGTATGCCGATGCCCGGCTCGACAGCGCTGGCATCGTCCGGGCCGTTTTCGTCGCGCTCGGGCAGGGCAGCCAGGCGGCGCGTGCCTAGGGTCCTGACCCTAATCTTTATCCTTTGTTTTCCATGGCTTTTGGCGAAACACTTACCGCGTTTCTTGGCTGAATTTTAGAGCCGCTGGCATAGGTTCGGCCCCCGCATATGGGGGCTGAAGATGAGATCTGTTTTACCTGCTGTTGCCATCCTTGGATTGCTCGTTCTGCCAGTTGAAGCACAGCAGGAATACGATCCCATGATCGCTGCCGCTGCCGCGCACATCGTGGCCCAGAAGATCGGCGACATAAGAAACGGATTTCCCTGGAATATAAGGCTTGTGGAGATTGTCGAGCCGTCAGCCGCGCCGAGCGTTCCGCCGGCGCCCGATTTCACGGCCACCGGCTCGATCGTCACCGTCAACTGAGATCCGTAACCGGTGTCTTCGGTCAATGCCAGGGCTGCCCGGACTTGCGTTGCGCGCCGTCCTCCGTCAAAGCTCGGGCATGGCGGCAAAACGTTCTGGTTCCATGCGGCTTGACGAACTTCTCGTGGCGCGCGGCCTCTTTCCGAGCCGCTCACGCGCCCGCGACGCCGTTCTGCGCGGTACGGTTGCGGTGGATGGCCGCGGCGTGGCGAAGCCGGGCGGATGGGTTCGACCCGATGCCGTTCTCGCGGTCGCCGATCCGGCGCGAGCCTACGTGTCGCGTGCCGCGTTGAAGCTGATCGCGGCGCTCGATCATTTCGCTCTTGAACCTGCCGGCGCCGAAGCGCTCGACCTCGGCGCCTCGACCGGCGGCTTCGCGCAGGTCCTTTTGGAACACGGCGTAAGCCATGTCATTGCGATAGACGTCGGTCATGGCCAGTTGCACAATAAAATCGCCGCCGACCCGCGTGTCACGAACGTCGAGGGCCTGAATGTCCGCGACCTGGAGGAAAGCCATCTTGGCGGGCATATTCCCGATTTTCTCACGGCCGATCTCAGTTTCATTTCGCTGAAACTGGCCTTGCCTTCAGCGCTTCGACTGGCCGCGCCGGACACTCGCGCGGTCTTCCTCGTCAAGCCGCAATTCGAGGCGGGGCGCGAGGCGATCGGCAAGGGCGGTCTCTTGCGCGATCCCCTCGAAGGCGAGCGAATTTCCCGCGATCTGCACGATTGGCTCGACCGGCAGCCGGGCTGGCGCGCCATCGGAATCCATCCCTCTCCCATAGAAGGCGGGGACGGCAATCGCGAATATCTGCTGGCGGGAATCAGGAACCGATGAGCGGCGAGTACCAGATAGAGCGCCTCGGCGCGCAGGGCGACGGCGTTGCCGCTACGGAGCGCGGGCCGGTCTATGTTCCTTTCACGCTACCCGGCGAACGGGTCACGGCAGCGCGGAGCGGCGACCGCGCCGACCTTCTCTGCGTGCTCGAGCCCTCGCCGCTCAGGATCGAGCCGGCCTGCCGGCATTTCGGCGAATGCGGTGGCTGTGCGCTCCAGCATATGGAAGAGGGCGCCTATCGCGAATGGAAGCGGGACCGTGTGGTCGAGGCGCTCAAATCGCGCTGCATCGCGGCCGAAGTCGGGCCGCTGGTTCCCTGTCCTCCTAGGGCGCGTCGCCGCGTGACGCTCTCGGCGCGGCGCACGGAGACGCGCATGTTGCTTGGCTACAACCGCGCGCTTTCCCATACGATCGTCGATATCGGTGAATGCCCGATCGCCCGGCCGGAAATCGTCGCGGCGCTGGAACCGCTCCGCCAGCTTGCAAAGATAATGTGCAATACGGACAAGGCATTCCGACTGACGGTCACCACGACGGCTTCCGGTCTGGATGTTTCCGTTCATGATTCCGGCAGGCTTTCGGAAAAGGCACGGAAGAAGGCGTCGGATCTCGTGCTCGCGGCCGGCTTTGCGCGATTGTCGCTGGAGGGCGAGGTCGTCATAGAGCCGAGGGAACCGGTCGTCCTTTTCGGCGAAGTTGCGGTCTTGCCGCCGCCAGGGGGATTCCTTCAGGCGGTCGCCGCGGCAGAGGCGGCGATGGCCTCTCTCGTGACCAGCCACCTTGCCGGGGCAAAGCGGGTCTGGGACCTCTTTGCGGGCTCCGGCGCTTTTGCCTTGCGGTTGGCACGAAATTCGGAAGTCCATGCGGTGGAAAGCGATGCTCCCTCCCTTGCCGCCCTCGACAAGGGCTTCCGCTTCGCTGCCGGCTTGAAGCGGGTCAGGACCGAACGGCGCGACCTCTTTGTCCGTCCCTTGTTGGCGAAGGACCTCGATGCCTGTGGCGGCATCGTCTTCGATCCGCCGCGCGCCGGCGCGGAAGCGCAATCAAAACAGATTGCGAAGTCGGGCGTGCCGCTGGTCGCCGCGGTGTCGTGCAACCCGGCGACGCTGGCGCGCGACCTCGCCATCCTGATCGAAGGCGGTTATGCGCTCGAGCATGTCGTTCCCGTCGACCAGTTCCTGTGGTCGCCGCATGTCGAGGCCGTCGCGCTTTTGACGAAGAAGAAGCGGCGCCGGTGAGGACGCCTATCTTACCCCTGAACTGAGCACCGTGGCTGTAGCGTGACGTCGGGAAGCGATCCTGCCTACAGGATTTTCGCCAGGAAGCTTTTCGTCCGGTTGTGTTGGGGATTCGAGAAAAGCGCCTTTGGCTGGCCCTCTTCAACGATGAGGCCGTCATCCATGAAGATGACCCGGTGACCGACCTCGCGGGCGAAACCCATCTCGTGGGTGACAACCACCATCGTCATGCCCTCTATCGCAAGCTGCTTCATGACCTGAAGCACCTCGCCCACCATTTCGGGATCAAGCGCCGAGGTCGGTTCGTCGAAGAGCATGACGGCCGGCTCCATCGCCAGCGCCCGGGCAATGGCCACGCGCTGCTGCTGTCCGCCGGAAAGCTCGTCTGGATAACTTGTTTCCTTTCCCACGAGGCCGACCTTGGCCAGCAATTCGCGCGCCGTCCTGTCGGCAGTGGCAGGGTGCACCTTCTTGACCTTGCGCGGCCCGATCGTGATGTTCTCCAGTATGGTCAGGTGCTTGAACAGGTTGAACTGCTGAAACACCATGCCAACATGCTGGCGCAGCTGGTTGATATTGGTCTTGGGGTCGGTCAGCTGCATGCCGGCGATTTCGATTTCGCCGCTGGTGGCGGTCTCGAGCCCGTTCAGGCAGCGCAGGAACGTACTCTTGCCGCTCCCTGACGGACCGATGACGACGACGACCTCCTTTTCATCGACATGGGCGTCGATACCCTTGAGAATTTCATGGTCGCCGAAGGATTTGTGAAGGTTCTTAACGTTTATCAACTTGAAGCCTCCTCTCCAGATAGGACGAGCACTTCGACACGGAGAAAATGAGGACGAAATAGAGCACGGCGACGAGGCCCCAGATCGCGAAGGACGCGAAGGTCTCGGCGATGACGATTTCACCCTTGTAGACCAGTTCCGCGATGCCCACCGGCGCCAGAAGCGACGTGTCCTTGATCGTCTGTGCCGCCTGGTTGACCAGCGGCGGTATCATGCGCTTGAACGCCTGCGGCAGGACGATATAGCGCATCGTCTGGAAACCGTTCATGGCGATGCTCTGCGCCGCCTCCTTCTGCCCCCGGTCGACGCCGAGGATGCCGGCGCGGATGATCTCGGTGACATAGGCGCCCTCGTTCAGGCTGAGCGTGAAGGCGGCAGCGAGGATCGGGTACAGCAGCTGTCCGAACCATTCGTTGACCGGCAGGATGGCCGGCAGGCCCAACACGATGAAGAAAAGCTGCACCAGAAGCGGCGTCGAGCGGAAAATCTCGACATAGGCGGTAGCAATCCACCGGAACGGCGCGACCGACGAAAGGCGCATGAGCGCCGCGACCAGCCCGATCACCACCATCAGGATGATGGCGACGATCGAATACTGGACGGTCAAGCGCAGGCCGTCGAGGATGACAGGGAGATTGTGCCAGATGGCGTCCATGGGCCGTGCCTCATGTTCTCACATGTTCTCACGAAATATGAAGAAAGCGCGCGGCACCGGCCTAGAGCAATTCCAGCAAAAGTGTGAAGCGGTTTTGCGTCCGGAATTGCGTAAAAACAAAGAGATAGAGCGTTTCCGTGATTCAGAGAAAGACGGAAACGCTCTAGGCCTGGCGCCACGCGCTTTCCGGAACGATCGGGAAAGCCGTTCGGGAGGGGCGGTGCTTCGCCGGCATTCCCGAACGAAGCTCCTCAATCCTTGACAGCGACGCTTTTCGGCGTTTCTTCGCCCTTCACCTCGCCGCTCAGGTCGCCGCCGAAATATTTCACGAAGAGCTTCTTGTATTCACCGCTCTTCTTGATCTTGGCGAGGCCGTTATTGATCTTGGCGACCAGTTCCGGCTTTTTCTTGCTGATGGCAATTCCGTAATATTCGCCGGTCAGAAGCGGCCCGACGGTCTTGACGTTCTTATGTGCGGTCTTGAAATTGACGTTGACAGGGTTGTCGAAGATGACCGCGTCCGCGCCGCCGGTTTCAAGCGCCTGATAGGCGGCGTCGATGCTCTGGAACTGCTTGATGTGGTCGGACGGGAAGCCGTGGTCGGTGAGATAGTCGACCGACGAGGTGGCTTTCTTGGTCGCGACGACATGGCCTTTCAAATCATCGAATCCCTTGATCTTCGAGTCCGTCTTGACCAGGACCGAAAGGCCGGACTTGTAATAGGCGTTGGAGAAATCGACGTTCTTCATGCGGCTTGTCTTGATCGTGATTCCCGCGACGGCCGCGTCGATCGATCCGGCCTGCAGGCTCGGGATAATGCCGTTGAACGGCAGTGTCTTCAGGCTGACCGTCATATTCTCGGTCTTGGCGATCGCCTTGATCATGTCGATGTCGAAGCCCGTCACCTGACCATTCGTCTCGGTCTCGAACGGCGGGAACGTGGTATCCGCACCCACGACGATGTTGGTTGCCCCGCTCGCGGCCGATGCCATGGACGTGGCGCCCAGCGAAAGTGCGAGGCCGGTGGCGAGCGACGCGGCCAGCGCGATAAGTGATCTGCTTTTCACGGATATTCTCCCTTTTTCTTTCGGCAGGCAGTCCTCAATCCGAAATGCGTCGCCCGTCAGGAGGTGACGCATAAATCGATCGGGAGTGGCGAATGAATACAAGTTCCCCACCCGCGTGGATGTTACTATATCCACACGCTTCCGAGTCAAGCCGTAACAACTCTAACTTTCGAAGGCTCGCGGCGTGGCGCCCAAAGTGGGAATCGGTGTCAGGTAAATGACATCTTCCGCGATCGGGAGGATGAAGCGCCAGTCCGATCGGTAAACGGACCTTTGCTGATCTG
>SCRB01000337.1 GCA_004299545.1 Rhizobiaceae bacterium | reverse complement strand
GTCTTGCCGGTGCCCGCCGGGCCGATACCGAAAACGAGTTCGGACCGCTCCAGCGCCCGCATATAGGCGTCCTGGTTGAGCGAGCGCGCATAGATCGTGCGCTTGCGCGTCGAGATCTGTGCGGCCGCCATCTTGCCCTTGCGTTCGAGCGTGGGCAGCGTCAGCTGATCGTCAGCCGCGATCGCCATGCGCACGGCTCCGTCGACCTCGGATTGGGACAATTCGGTCCCCTTCTGGAGAAGATCGTAGAGATAATCGAGCGTGCGGCGCGCCTGCTCGGCGGCCACCGCATCTCCCCTGATGGCAAGCTGGTTGCCCTTGGAGCGAACATCGACGCCGAGCTTCTGCTCGATGCGCGCCAGATTCTCGTCGAATGGTCCGTAAAGCGCGCTCGCCAGCTTGTTGTTGTCGAAGGTCAGGACGATGTGCGCCATGTCGGACGCTCCGGCAGAGGCTTTCCCCAGTTCCGTCGCGGCGCTCAACCGTTTTTCCTCATCGCGCGCAATAACCGCCTTTGTGTGTTCGTCGGAATACCCAGTCCTCAGGCCGCTTCGGCGAACAGGCTGTTCGTTCCCGCCCGCGTGATTCGTACCCTTATAATGTCACCGATCGTGCCGGCTTTTTCATCAATTATCACCGGCTGGAGCCAAGGTGAACGCCCAACTCTCTGGCCCGGCTGCCGGCCAGGCTTCTCGACCAGCAAATCGATCGTCCGTCCTACCGTGTCAACACTGAACTGGCGCTGCTGTTCCGTCAAAAGCGCCTGCAGCCGCTGCAGCCGCTCGTCCTTCACCGCTTCATCCACCTGATCATCCCTGTCAGCGCCGGGCGTACCGGGGCGGGGCGAATATTTGAAGGAAAAGGCCTGCGCGTAACCGATGTCCCGTACAATTCTCAAGGTTTCCTCGAAGTCCGCATCCGTTTCTCCGGGGAAGCCGACGATGAAATCACCCGACATGGCGATATCCGGTCTGGCTTCACGAATACGCGCCACGAGGCGACGGTAATCGTCGGCGGTATGCCGCCTGTTCATGGCTTTCAGGACGCGGTCCGAACCTGCCTGAACCGGCAGATGGAGATAGGGCATCAATTCGTCAAGATCGCGATGCGCCGCGATCAGGGCGTCGTCCATGTCGCGCGGATGGCTCGTCGTGTAGCGAAGACGGTCAAGGCCGGGGATCTCCGCAAGGCGGAAGAGCAGGCGGCCAAGTCCCCATTCCGCCGTCTTTCCCCCTTTGGCCGCCCCCTCGCCATGCCAGGCATTGACGTTCTGGCCAAGCAGGGTGAGTTCGCGCACGCCGGCCGCTGCCAGCTTTTCCGCTTCGGCGACAATCTGCGCCACAGGGCGCGAGACTTCCGAGCCTCGCGTATAGGGAACGACGCAAAAGGTGCAGAACTTGTCGCACCCTTCCTGCACGGTCACGAACGCCGTCACGCCGCGGCTCCTGATGGCGACGGGCATCGCGTCGGGCAGATGCTCGAACTTGTCCTCGATGGCATAATCGGTCTCGACGACACGCTCGCCCTTCCGCGCACGGCGCACCACATCCGGCAGGCGATGATAGGTCTGCGGCCCGATCACCAGATCGACCATCGGCGCGCGGCGGATGATCTCCCGCCCTTCCGCCTGCGCCACGCAACCGGCCACGCCGATCAGCGTCTCGCGATCGCCGCGTTCGGCCTTCAGCTTCCTGAGGCGCCCCAGTTCCGAAT
>SCRB01000336.1 GCA_004299545.1 Rhizobiaceae bacterium | reverse complement strand
AGAAGACAATCCCGGTAAAGAGCTTGATGCCCTCATTGTTCAGCATCTTGTCGGCGATCTGCTTGCCCTGGCCAGGCTTCAGGTTGTCGTCCTCGATATCGAGCTTGACGGGGATGCCGCCGAGCTTGCCACCGTCCATGTCGATTGCCAGCTTGAAGCCGTCGCGAATGTCCTGGCCGAGATAGCCGGCGGGGCCGGACAGCGTCGTGATCATGCCGATCTTTACCGGCTCCTGTGCCTGGACGGGCAGCGCCATGAACGCGGTCGCGGCCAGCGCCAGAAAAGTTCTCCTCAACATTTCCCGTTCTCCTCTCATTAAAGGCCGGCGGCTTTCGCCTTTATTTTGCGCCGGGCCGAACGGCCCGGCGTGGCAGTTTGCCTTTTATCCTCAAACGACAACCCAACCATCGGGCGGCGTCTTGCCGGGATGGACGGTGCCGCATTTCGGGCAGGTACGCGCCTTCTCATCGGCATAGAAGGCCTGATAGAGCGGCGGCAGATCGCGCACGATGCTCTTCAGCGGCACCTCTACCCGATGGACAAGCGCGTTGCATTCGAAGCAGTACCACTCGAAGGCATCCTTCTCGTGCGGCTGGCGCTTGGGCTCGATCACCAGGCCGACGGAGCCCTCCTCTGGCCGCTGCGGCGAGTGGCGCACATGCGGCGGCAGCAGGAAGATATCGCCTTCACGGATAGGCACGTCGTAGAAGTCGCCATTGTCCCCCACCTTGAGCACCATGTTGCCCTTGATCTGGTAGAAGAACTCCTCGACCGGGTCGTCGTGGAAGTCGGTGCGCTTGTTGGGCCCGCCGACGATCGTCACCATCATGCCGGCGTCCTCCCAGATCTGCTGATTGCCGACCGGCGGCTTCAGCAGATGGGCATGGTCGTCGATCCACTTTGAAAAATTGAATGCCGAAAGGCGTCGTTCACTCATCGGTTTCCTCCTTCCTCGACACGGGTCAAATCCGCGCGTCCGCGCTCACCCTATCTTCAGCCCACAGGCCTCGAAAGCCTCCCGGGTCGCCTTCTTTTCGGCATCGGTCAGCTCGAGTAGCGGCGGCCGCACCCTCCCGCCCACCTGGCCGAGCAGGTCCTGCCAGTATTTCTGGTGCGCATGCGGCTTCTCGGCCGGCCGCGTGTTCTTGAGCGCGGCGCGGACGGGATCGAGGCTGTCGCGCACGCGGCGGGCCTCCTCCGCCTTGCCGGCAAAAGCGAGGTCGGTATATTCGCGCATGCGGCGGTCCGCCTTCGTCTGGATCAGGTAGGGGGGCGACGAGCAGAGATAGAGCCGCCAGCCGAGTTCGATGATGTTGTCCAGCCACTCTTCCTCCGAGGCGGTGCTGACGATGATGCGGTCGCCTGCAAGCCGGGTGAGTTGCGCATACATCGGGCGCGGCACGCTATACTTGATCGCGACCACGTTTTCGATGTCGGCGAGCTTGTTGCAAAGCTCCGGACTCATCAGATAGCCGCTGTCCGGATGGCTCCAGAGCGCCATGCCGATGTCCACCTGATCGGAGATGGTTCGGTAATAATTGAGCAGCGTCTCGTCCTGTGCCTTGAAGAAATGCAGCATCGGGGCGTGGACGACGATATAGTCGGCGCCGACCTTCTGTGCGTGCTTCGCCAGTTCGATCACCACGTCCATGTTCTGGTCCGAGCAGGACATGATGGTCTGGGCGCGGCCGGCGCAGGCTTCCACGGCAAGCTCGAAATTCCTCTTGCGCTCCTCGACCGACATGGAGAAGAACTCGCCCTGCTTGCCGGCGATGAAGAACCCGTCGATGCCAAGACCCTCGATCCAGTGATCGATATTGCGGCGGAAGCCCTCCTCGTCGACCGCGAGCGACGGCGTGAACGGCAGCAATGCCGCCGACCAGATGCCCTTCATGGTCCGGCGTGAATAGGCCTTGGCGTCTTTCTTCGTATATTTCATCTTTCGCCCATCATTCTTCTTCGGCCTTCCTCAGGTCGCATCTCCACGGATCAGGCGCAGCAGCGCCTGCGTCAGCATCGTGTCGTCCCCGGCAAGGTCGAGGATCACGTCGAAATGGTTGCGGCCCGGGATTTCCAGCAAGGTCGAGGCAAAGCCCGCTTCCTGCCACAGGCGATGATATTCGGCCGACTGCCGCCTGAAACCGTCCGCCTCGCCATCGGCATAGGCCACCACGACCGGGCAGCCGTCGCCGGGCAGATTTTCCGCCGGGCTGAGCGCCTTCACAGCGTCGTCGTCCAATGGAATCCATTCCTGCACGAAGGATTTCGCGATGGGCGCCAGGCGGAAAAGGCCGCTGATCGGCATAGCGCCTTTGACGACGTTCCCGGGCACGCCGAACTGCCGCTGCCAGCCGCCGGAAATCACCGCGCCGGCCAGATGCCCGCCGGCCGAACTGCCGCCGACATAAAGGCGCTCCGGATCGATGCCGTATTTCCCGCCATTCTTCCACAG
>SCRB01000335.1 GCA_004299545.1 Rhizobiaceae bacterium | reverse complement strand
TTCTTCTCCAGTCCCCAATCGGGCTGAGCCTTGAAGGTCTTGATTTCCTTGTTGATGTATTTGCCGTCCACCTTCGCCACCTCGCGCAGATAGACGTTCTGCGTGATGTGGCGGGTCTTGGGATCGATGGAGACAGGACCGCGCGGGCTTGTCCAGCTCATGCCCTCGACCGCCTTGACAGCCTTGGCGGGTTCCTGCTTGCCGTTGGTCGCCTCGATCATCTTGTAAATGACCCGCGCTCCGTCATAAGCCGCCACCGAGGTCATCGTGATCTTGCCCGGTTCGGCTCCGATCTTTTTCATCTCCTCAAGGAAGGCCTTGTTCTCGGGAGAATCGTGCGAAACCGAATAATGGTAGGTCGAAAGAATGCCTAATCCGGCATCGCCGAGCGCCGGCAGATCCGGTTCGGTCATCACGTCGCCCGTCGAAAGCAGCTTGACGCCGTCCGCCTTGAGGCCGTTGTCGATATAGGCCTTGACGAAGGAGAGGGTTGATGGGCCGGACGGCAGGAAGGCGAAGATCGTGTCGGCGCCCGAGCTCTTGATCCGCTGCATGATCGGGCCGAAATCGGTGGTCGAAAGCGGCATCTTGACCTCTTCGACGACCTTGCCGCCGAGTTTTTCGAACGTGGCCTTGAAGGCGGCGTCGGCGTCATGGCCCGGCCCATAGTCGCTGACCGCGATAGCGGCCTTCTTCGACCCCATGTCATGGGCGACCTGTGCCGCGGGCACCGTGTTCTGCCACATGGTGAAGGAGGTGCGCACGATATAGGGGCTCTTCTCCGTGATGGAGGATGTCGCGGCGTTCATGACCACCAGGGGCACCTTGCCGCGCTCGAGCAGCGGCGCCACCGCCATCGCGTCGGGCGTGAAATACATGCCCGCCAGATACTGCACCTTGTCCTTGACGATCAGTTCCTGCGCCAGAGCCTTGGATTTCGCCGGATCCGGCTTCTCTTCGTCGCGATAGATGAATTCGACCTTGTGATCGCCGACCTTGTCGCCATGTTGCGCGACCCAGGCCTCTATGCCCCATTTGAAATTCTGGCCGTAAAGGGCGAACGGACCGGACATGGTCCCGATGACGCCGATCTTGATCGTATCGGCATGGGCCGCCGATACGGCAGCACTTGCGACCAGAGCAAGTGCCAAACGTCCAAGAATATTCATTCAGTCCTCCCATTGCTGCCTGGCCGGACCCGATCTGGTCACGGCATCCCGGTTGCCCGAAGATGATATCACGCCGGTCGCATTTGTGATTTCCGCGCCGCGGACTCCCGTTCCCGTGAAGTCGCGGTCTTATGCAACCCGGATGTCATCCCTGTTCCTCTATGGACGAAGCGAACCTGCAATCCAAGCCATTTCGGCCACAATCGCAAGTTCGCATATCGCTCAATTGCGCGACTATAGTACATTGTTGTGGGCGCGCAACGCCTGCAGGGATTCCGCCCGCCAAATCGATGAAGTGCCGCCTGGCCGGTCGGAGAGGCCGGCCAGAAGTGCGGTGGATGTGACGCGCGCGGACTGCCTTTTCTTCCTGGCCCGATGCTCTATTGTCCCGGCGAACCCGACATAAAGGAATGCTGCGGGTGCCATTCACCCACGCGGCATTATGATCTTCAAGGAGTCCCCCATGACCGCTTTTCGAACTCTCGACGATGCCGATGTGAAGGGAAAGCGCGTCCTCGTGCGTGTCGATCTCAACGTTCCCGTGAAGGAAGGCAAAGTGACGGATGCAACGCGCATCGAGCGCGTCGTGCCGACCATCCGCGAGCTTGCCGACAAGGGCGCGAAGGTCATTCTGCTGGCCCATTTTGGCCGGCCGAAGGACGGCCCCGATCCGTCGCTTTCCCTGAAGCCTATCGCCGGCGCTGTGGAGCAAATTCTGGGCAAAAAGGTCGGTTTTGCTGCCGACTGCATCGGCGCGGAGGCCGGGACGGCTGTTTCCGCCATGAAGGACGGTGACGTTCTGCTCCTGGAGAACACCCGCTTCCACAAGGGTGAGGAGAAGAACGATCCCGCCTTCGTCAAGGCGCTCGCGCAAAATGGTGATCTCTATGTAAACGACGCCTTTTCCGCCGCCCACCGCGCGCATGCCACGACGGAAGGGCTGGCGCATCTGCTGCCGGCCTATGCCGGCCGGGCGATGCAGGCCGAGCTGGAGGCGCTGGAAAAGGGCCTCGGCAACCCCGCCAAGCCCGTCGTCGCGCTGGTGGGCGGCGCAAAGGTTTCCACCAAGATCGATCTGCTCATGAACCTCGTCAAGAAGGTCGATGCGCTGGCGATCGGAGGCGGCATGGCGAACACGTTCATGGCGGCACGCGGGACCGATGTTGGGAAATCGCTTTGCGAGCACGATCTCGCGGGGACCGCCAGGCAGATCATGGTCGAGGCGGCGACGGCAGGTTGCGCGATCGTCCTGCCGGTGGATGCGGTCGTCGCGCGCGAATTCAAGGCCGGTGCTGGGAGCGAGACGGTCGGCGTGGACAAGGTTCCCGACGACCGGATGATCCTCGATGCCGGCCCGCGAACCGTCGAGGCGATCAATGCGTGGATCGACCGGGCAGCGACGGTCGTCTGGAACGGTCCGCTCGGCGCCTTCGAGATCGAACCATTTGACCGCGCCACCGTCGCCGTCGCCAGGCATGCAGCGGAACGGACCAAAGCCGGCAAGCTCGTTTCGGTGGCGGGCGGCGGCGACACGGTCTCGGCGCTCAACCATGCCGGCGTCGCCGACGATTTCACCTATATCTCGACGGCAGGCGGCGCCTTTCTGGAATGGATGGAAGGCAAGGCGCTTCCGGGGGTGGAGGTCCTCAAAAAGGCGTAATTTCGGAAGGTTTTTCCCAAGCGTGACGAATACAATCGATTAGGGTTCAGCGCAACCATTCCGTTGTCATCATCGTTCTGCTATCCGCGC
>SCRB01000334.1 GCA_004299545.1 Rhizobiaceae bacterium | reverse complement strand
CCGAAATCAACGTCACGCCGATGGTCGACGTCATGCTGGTGCTGTTGATCATCTTCATGGTCGCGGCGCCGCTCCTGACGGTCGGCGTCCCGATCGATCTGCCGAAGACGGAAGCCAAGGCGCTCAATTCCGAGACCCAGCCGATCACCGTCTCCATCAATCACGAAGGCAAGGTCTACATCCAGGAGACGGAGATTCCGCTCAAGGAGATCGTGCCGAAGCTCCAGGCAATCTCCAAGACCGGTTATGACGAGCGCATCTATGTGCGGGGCGACAAGGACGCCGATTACGGCACCGTCATGCAGGTGATGGCGCGTATTTCGGCCGCCGGCTACCACAATCTGGGCCTTGTCACCCTGCAGGAGCAGGACAAGTAGAAGAGGGATGAAGGCCGGGCTCACCACGTCGGTCGTCATGCACGCAGCGTTGCTCGCCTTCGGGCTGTTCACGCTGCGGGCGCCGCATGCGCTGGAGGCCGCGGATGTCGAGGCGCTGCCCGTCGATATCGTTCCGGTTTCGGACATCAGCCAGGTCCAGCAGGGCGACAAGAAGGCGCCGATGAAGGAGAAGGCCTCACCGAAGCCCACCGTCAAGAAGACCGAGGTCCCGAATGCGCAGAAGGTCGGCGAGAACGATGTCGACCTGAAAACGCCGCCGACGCCGGAGGCGCGCCCGAAAGAGGTCGAGGCCACTGCCGCTCCGCCGCCTGAGCCGAAGCCGGCGCCCCAGCCGGTCAAGGAAGCGAAGCAGGAGGAGCCGCCGAAACCGAAACCGGAGCCCGTTCCCGTTCCGGCGACGCAGAAAGCGGTCGAACCGCAGCCCAAGCAGGAGGTGAAGCCTGAGCCGGTGAAGCAGACGGCGGTGGCGGAAAATCCCGACGCCGAGAGCGTCAAGCTTCCCGATTCGGCGCCCTCGCCCGACGCGCGTCCGCAACCGCCGCAGGCCGAGACGGCCAAGGCGCCCGACCACAAGGATGCCGACAAGCCGGCTGAGCGCAAGGTCGCCAGGCAGCAATCGGAAACTAAGAAGGACAATACGCTCGACAAGGTCGCGGCACTCCTCAACAAGGAAAAGCCGTCCGGCGGCGGCGCCAAGCGCTCGACCGAGACGGCGTCGCTCGGCGGCGACCGCACGACGACCGGGGAGAAGCTGACGCAGAGCGAAATGGATGCGCTGCGTGGTCAGATCGAGAAATGCTGGAATATCCCCGCCGGCGCCGAGGACGCAAAGGACCTCAAGGTCTCGGTCAAGTTCAGGCTCGACCGGACCGGCGCGCTCGAGGGCATGCCGCAGATCGTCTCGGGCGGCGGCGGCGATGGCGTGCAGCGCGCGGCCGCCGAGTCGGCACGGCGCGCGGTGATGCAATGTGCCCCCTACAATCTTCCTGCCGACAAATATCAGGCATGGTCGGATGTGATCGTCAATTTCGATCCGAGCGACATGTTCTGACCGGCCCACGGCAACAGCGCAAAAGAGGCGAAACTTCATGAAGAGCATTCTCGGGACAATCCTGTTGACGCTGGCGATTGCCGCAGGGTTTACCGCCACGGTGACACTCCCCGCGCATGCGCTGGTGGAGATCGACATCAACAAGGGCAATGTCGCGCCGCTGCCGATCGCCGTCACCGATTTCCTTTCCGGCGACCAGACGGGGGCGGAGATTTCGGGAATAATCGCCGCCGATCTCAAGCGGTCCGGACTTTTCGCGCCGATCGACAAGGCGGCCTTCGTCGAGAAGGTTTCCAACCCGGACGTCGCCCCGCGCTTCGAGGACTGGAAAGTCATCAACGCGCAGGCGCTGGTGACGGGCCGCGTCACCAAGCAGCCGGACGGCCGCCTTCGCGCCGAGTTCCGGCTGTGGGACACGTTCGCCGGTCAGCAGCTCATCGGCGAGCAATATTTTGCCAATCCCGCCAATATGCGCCGCATCGGCCACATCATCGCCGACAAGATCTACGAGCGCCTGACCGGCGAAAAAGGCTATTTCGACACCCGCGTCGTCTTCATCGACGAGTCCGGGCCGAAGAACAAGCGGGTGAAACGCCTCGCCATCATGGACCAGGACGGCGCCAACCTGCGCTACCTCTCCAACGGCCGCGCGCTGGTGTTGACGCCGCGCTTCTCGCCCAACCGGCAGGAAATCACCTACATGTCCTATGAGAGCGGCCAGCCGCAGGTCTATCTCCTGCAGATCGAGACGGGGCAGCGCGAACTGGTCGGCAATTTTCCCGGCATGACGTTTGCGCCGCGCTTCTCGCCCGACGGGCAGCGGGTCATCATGAGCCTGCTCAGGAACGACGGCAATTCCAACATCTTCACCATGGACCTGCGAAGCCGCACGACGACACGTCTGACCAGCGACGATTCGATCGATACCTCGCCGTCTTATTCGCCCGACGGCAAGCAGATCACCTTCACGTCGGACCGTGGCGGCGGCAGTGGCCGCTCCCAGATCTACGTCATGAACGCCGACGGTTCGAACCAGCATCGCATTTCCTTCGGCAACGGCGTCTATTCGACCCCGGTGTGGTCGCCGCGCGGCGATCTCATCGCCTTCACCAAGCAGACCGGCGGCGAATTCCAGATCGGCGTCATGCATACGGATGGCTCGGGAGAACGGATCCTGACGTCGGCCTTCCAGGAGGAAGGGCCGACCTGGGCGCCGAACGGGCGCGTGCTGATGTTCTTCAGTCGTGCCGCCGGTGCGCCGGGTGCCAAGCTCCACACGATCGATCTGACGGGTCGGAACGAGCAGGAGATTCCGACGCCGCATTTCGCTTCCGACCCGGCATGGTCGCCGCTGCTCGAATGACGCAGCCGGCAAATTGGCGGGTTTTGTGCCGCAACCGCCGCGTTTCCGCCGCATTTCGGCATAGGGTTGCGCGGCAATTGTCCAGTCCGTCCCGCAAGAGCCGGACAAGGGGAATAGTAGCGAAGAATTAACCCTGTTCGTTGAGGCCGCCTTAACCGGAATATGGTTACTGGCCCTTCAACGAATTCACTCAATTGCGAAGGAGAGGCGGCTATGCGCCGTATCGCAGCCCTGACCAGAAGTCCCATCGTCATAGCCTTGGTAGCGGGCTTCGCCCTTGCCGGATGCGCATCCAAGCACGCGCCGAATTCCGCTGCCGATCTCGGCCTTGCCGGCTCGGCCACGCCGGGCTCGACGCAGGATTTCACGGTCAATGTCGGTGACCGCATCTTCTTCAACACGGATTCTTCGTCGATCCGCCCCGATGCGCAGACGACGCTGACGAAGCAGGCGCAATGGCTGCAGCGCTATCCGAACTATTCGATCACCATCGAGGGCCATGCCGACGAGCGCGGCACGCGTGAATACAACCTGGCTCTTGGCGCACGCCGCGCCGCGGCGACGCGCGACTTCCTCGCTTCCCGGGGTGTTCCGGCGCGGCGTATGAAGACGATCTCCTATGGCAAGGAACGGCCGGTGGCGACGTGCGACGCCGAATCCTGCTGGTCGCAGAACCGCCGCGCCGTGACCGTTCTCAACGGCGCCGGAAGCTAAAGCATGTCGCCCGAAAGTGTGCAGCGGTTTCGGGATAACGACATGCTTGAAAACAAGGAGAGAAAGCGCGTCGCGTGAGTCCGTTTAAACGCGACGCGCTTTAGAGTCGGCCACCGCCGGAGATTCGGCGACCGCCTACTGCAAAAAAGTCACAGTGAAGATAAAAAGCGGCCCCAGCGGCCGCTTTTTGCGTTTGTCCGAGGCAAAACAAAATTTGGTCGAACTGGCCCGTCTGATAATAGACCTGAAAACATCTGGCCGGACGGCCCTTTGCTGAGACGATCGAGAGAGGCTGATGCACATTCGATCCATTTCCGCCTGCGCGGCTCTTGTGCCTTTCCTGCTTTGCGGACAAGTCATGGCGAAGAGTCCCGAGCAGGGCTATTCCGACGTTTCGTTCCTCGGCATGTTCCGCGACGGCGACCGATCCCCGCCCCGCAACGCCGGCGGCGGGACCCAGTATGCGCAGGCCGCCGATCCCCGCGTCGACAGTCTCGAGGACAAGCTGCGCCAGTTGAACGGCAAGATCGAGGAACTCAACTTCCAGGTCCTGCAGATGCAGGACCGGCTGAACAAGATGCAGAACGACAACGAGTTCCGGTTCGAGCAGTTGGAGAAGAATTCAGGCGGCGGAGGCAATGGCGGGGGCGACAGGGGCGGCGGCGAGAGGCCGAAAGAAGGCCGGCCCGCGGTGAAAGGATCGCTGGAAGCGCCGGCGGGCCGCGGCAGCGACAATGCCGACGCTGACATCAAGAGCATCATCCAGGCGCCGGACGATTCCGGCCGCGATGTCGCGGCGACGGGGAACAGGCGCGAGGAGCGCGGCGCTCCGCCACGCAGCCTCGGATCGATCACATTCGACGCGGAGGGCAATCCCGTCGGCGGCGCCGTCAACGAGAATACGATCGAAAGCCGGCCCGAACTCGAACAGCCCGGACAGAACAATCCGCCTCCGTCACAGAAGGACAATACGCGCGTCGCTTCGCTGCCGCCGACCGACAATGCCAACGAGCTTTACAGGGATTCCTACCAGTTCATCCTTTCCGGCGACTACAAGACCGCTGAAGAGGGATTCCGCCAGCATATTGCGCGCTTCCCGAACGATCCGCGCACCGCTGACGCGCATTTCTGGCTCGGCGAGGCGCTTCTGGGGCAGGACAAGTATCGCGACGCGGCGCAGGTCTTTCTCGATGCCAACCGCACCTATCCGAAATCCAAGAAGGCGCCCGACATGCTCCTCAAGCTTGGCGTGGCGCTCGCCGCCATGCATCAGCGCGACATCGCCTGCGCGACCTACAAGGAAATCGGCACCCGCTATCCCAGGGCCAGCGAGGCTCTGAAGGAGCGCGCCAAGCGGGAAGAGGCTTTGTCAGGGTGTTGAGCCGCGTTCCCGGCGACGGCCTTGCGGGGGTCTTCGATCGCTTTGATCTGGTGAACCGGGAAACCGTCGTAGCGGCCGTTTCGGGCGGCGGCGATTCGACCGCGCTGCTTTTGCTATTGCAGGATCACATCCGCCGGCGGGGCCTTCCCACGCGCATTCTCGCCATTACCGTCGATCATCGGCTGCGCCCCGAATCGGCGGCGGAGGCACGGACCGTCACGGCTTTCTGTGCCGCGCGCGGGATGGAACACCGCATACTCTCCTGGGAGGGAGAGAAGCCGGC
>SCRB01000333.1 GCA_004299545.1 Rhizobiaceae bacterium | reverse complement strand
CAACGCGGATACGCGCCTTTTCGGTGGTCGGATGCTGCGGCGTTTCCTCCGTCAGCACGGCCGGTATCGGCGAGCCGAAATTGTAGACGGTTCCCGGAAAAAAATGATGTGCGCCTGCTGCATGACAGGCGGCCATGACGTTTTCAGCCATCGGCAGGCAGGACGTCCAGTCCGAATAGATCGGGCTCAGCCCGTTGAAGACAATGTCCGCGCCTGCAATCGCGGCAATGAGTTGATTTCGGTCGAGCGCATCGGCGATGACGATGTCAACACCCGCAAGCTCCACTGGAATATTGCCGTCGCGCGTGATGGCCCGCACGGCGTAACCGGCATCGAGGAAGGCCTTGGCGACTGCGCGGCCGATACGGCCCCTGGCACCCAGAATAGCAATGTGTGTCATCTCGGATCTCCATATTCAATATCGATGACACGAGCATCATACATTCATAAACGAATTTAAATTGACGATATTTCTTTTTATAATATTCAATAATGGATAGATGAGCGACCTCGACTGGAATCTGATCAAGGCCTTCCTCGCCGTCGCGAGGACCGGAAGCCTGTCGGCTGCGGCGCGCACGCTCGGTGCGAGTCAGCCGACGCTCGGACGGCACGTCGCCGAGCTGGAGGCGGTGACCGGGCTGACGCTCTTCAGGCGGGGACGCGCGGGCTACGAACTCACGGAAAGCGGCATCGCCTTGATGGAGCGCGCCGAAGAGGTGGCGGACAGGGCGACGGCCTTCTCGCGCCTGGCGCTTGGCCAGGCCACGGAAACCGTATCGGGCACCGTCCGCATTGCCGCCAGCGAAATCGTCTCGGCCTATGTCCTGCCCGAGATGCTGCAGCGTCTCCTCCATGAGGAGCCGTCCATCGAGATCGAACTGGTGGCCAGCAACCGGGTGGAGAACCTGCTCCGACGCGATGCCGATATCGCGATCCGCATGGTGGAACCGGCCCAACTCGACCTCGTTGCCCGCCATATCACCGACATACCGCTCGTCACCTGCGCCACGAAAGCTTACCTCGACGAACATGGCGTGCCGCGCACGCTTGCCGATCTTGCCGGCCATGAACTGGCCGGGTTCGATCGCGATACGGACATCATCGCCGCCTTCCGGCACTATGGATTTCCTGTCGATCGCCATGCCTTCCGCTTCCGTTGCGACAACCAGATCGCGCTCTGGGAAGCAGTGCGCGCCGGTAACGGCATCGGCTTCGGCCAGGAACCTCTTGCACGCCGCGATCCGGCGATCGGGATCGTCCTGCCGGAGCTGAAATTGCCGCGCCTGCCCCTCTGGCTCGCCATGCACCGCGACGTGCGCACTTCGGCGCGCATCAGGAGGGTGGCGGATTTCCTGCACGGCGAATTGAAGCGTTATGCCTCGTCCTGAAACGGGGGCCTGTCCGCCGCGCGCGCCAGTCCCCCCAGGAGAAAGACGGTGACGAGCAGCAGGGGCAGCGTGGTGAAGACGGCGGCAAAGCCGAAATGGCCGCCGGCAAAACCGATGATCGAGGGAGCGAAGAGCAGCCCTGCATAACCCATCAGCGTCACGGTACTTATCCCGGTGCCGGCCGAAAGCCCTTCCTGGTTTCCAGCCGTCGAGAACGCGATGGGCACCATATTGGCGATGCCGAAGCCGGCGGCCGCGAACGCGGCAATGGCTAGCGCGGGAGAGGGCAACAGCCCCGCGCCGAGCATGGCAAGCGCCGCAACGAGGCTCGAAATTCTCAGCGTCGCGACGGCACCGTACAGGTTGCGCAGCCAGTCGCCGGCAAAGCGCGTCAGCGCCATCGTCCCCGAAAAGGCGGCGAAAGCGAAGCTTGCGGCGGCGATGCTCGCGCCTCTCTCTTCTTTCAGGTAAAGCGCCGCCCAGTCGAGAATAGCGCCTTCAGGCACCATGGAAAAAAGGGCCATGATGCCGACCAGATATA
>SCRB01000041.1 GCA_004299545.1 Rhizobiaceae bacterium | reverse complement strand
GCTCTTCCGATCTATCCGCCGCCTCGGCGGATTGCATTCGCCCATATCCCCATATAGCTGCCAAAAAGGCGCGTCTGCGCTTCCACTGCGCGGGCAGGGTCGGAAAGCCAGTATTCCGATATCTTGGAGAAAGTCTTCACCATGTCGGCATAAGGCCCGGCAAGCGAATCGCTGACCTCGCCTTTTTCACGCGGCGTGACCCAGGCCGACGCGGCTTTTCCCAACTGCTCTATGGCCCGCGCGAGGTTGAGCGTGAACTGTTCGGGATCCTTGATCACATAGGGGTCGATGGAAAATGCCGTTTCCGTCTTTCGCTCGTCGCCTGAATTGGACATATTCCGCCTCTGGGGCCGACACGACCCGACTGTCTTTATCGCAAGCATTCGGCTAGCTTTCTTCCATCACAATATCATAGGACACTTGCTGAATTCCAACCAGCGCGGCGAGGATCGGGAAGAAGATGAAGACCAATGTCAGGGGACCCGGCATAGCGACGCGCAGGTTCGCCCCGCTGCTGATTGCGGGCCTCGCCTTTCTCACCGCCTGCGCCTCGGGAACGATCGACGACGCCGTTCCGCATGCCGGCAATCCGCCGGCCGCCACGAGCGCCACCGAAGCTGCGCGGGGAACGGGACAGTTCCCCAATCTCAACCTGCCGAGAAAAGCGGCGACCGCCCAGTTCACTGCCGCGGAACAGCAACAGCAAACAGGCGAGCTTGCCACCCTGCGACAGGCGAACGAGACGGTTGCGGCGCCTGACCCTGCCACGACCAGCGCCGATCAGGCTGCGCTTTCCAAGCTCGGCCAGACTGAACCCCAGGCCGTCCTGAAAGAGATCGAATCAGGCCAATAGCAAAGCCAATCCCCCGCTCGATTCCGTTTTCCTTTGGGTGTAAGAGGCCGAGGTTCCGTTTCCACTCCGAACTGGATTCACCATGGAAGAATTCCACAAGGTCCGCCGGCTGCCGCCCTATGTCTTCGAACAGGTCAATCGCCTGAAGGCCAGCGCCAGGGCCGAGGGTGCCGACATCATCGATCTCGGCATGGGCAATCCCGATCTGCCGACGCCGAAGGCGATCGTCGACAAGCTCTGCGACGTCGTCCGCGACCCGCGTACCCATCGCTATTCCTCCTCACGCGGCATTCCGGGGCTGAGACGCGCGCAGGCGAATTATTATGCCCGCCGCTTCGGCGTGAAACTCGATCCCGACAGCCAGGTGATCGCGACGCTGGGTTCGAAGGAGGGGTTCGCCAATATGGCGCAGGCCATCACGGCGCCGGGCGACGTGGTGATCTGCCCCAATCCGACCTATCCGATCCACGCTTTCGGCTTCATCATGTCGGGCGGCGTCATCCGCTCGATCCAGGCGGATCCCGACGCCGCGTTCATTCCCGCGCTGGAGCGCGCTGTCCGCCACTCGACGCCGAAGCCGCTGGCGCTCATCCTGAACTATCCGTCCAACCCGACCGCCCATATCGCGTCGCTCGATTTCTACAGGGACATCGTCGCCTTCGCGAAGAAGAACGACATCATCCTGCTTTCCGATCTTGCCTATGCGGAGATTTATTTCGACGGCCCGCCGCCTCCCTCTCTCCTGCAGG
>SCRB01000332.1 GCA_004299545.1 Rhizobiaceae bacterium | reverse complement strand
AAAGCTCGGCTCGTCGGTGCTTTTCATCGCGCAATTCCCCACGCTGGAAAAATTCTGCCAGAGCGTGGCGTACCTGTTCCCCGACCCGCAATTGGCGCTGGGAGGAGCCGCTTTTCATCGACGCAACCTGCCTTTGAACATGCCGGCAACAAAATTGCGCAACCAATGGCCGAACAGCTTCGAACGGCCGTGCCATCGCGAAAAAACACCGGCTTCAAGGCGCCTGCTTGACAGCGAGTCGCATCAATTGCAAGCCATTCACCACTTGAATCGGGGTGATTCGCTGTGAAAACACATATGCGGGTTGCTGTCATTTCGTCGTTCCTGGCGTGCTTCACGTTCAGCAATCCGTCGGTTGCCAAGGAGCGCTATCTTTTCTCCGATTTCGGCCTGATCGGAAAATACTCCAACAGCTATGAACTCCGCCTCGGACTCGGCGCCTACGATACGGGAATATTTTCCCATCATAAATTCAACGGCGCGGATCTCTACGGCGAGGTGCTCTTTCCCTCGCCGGATTTCCTCTACTGGCTCGGTTCGCCGCGGCCTCATATCGGCGTCGACATCGCGACCCGGTCCCATGCGATCGATTTCGCCTATGGCGGCCTGACATGGGATACCTATTTCACCAAACGTCTCTTTACGACTGCGAGCCTGGGCATAGCGATCACCTCGGCCACCAATCTTCGCGACCCGACGGATTACAAGCCGATGGGATGCAAGGTACTGTTCCATCTTGGCGCCGGCATCGGCTACGACATCACCAAGGACATATCGCTGCAGCTTTATGCAGATCATTTCTCCAACGCCAAGCTTTGCATGCCTGACGCCGGAGCAGAATCCGCCGGGCTCCGCATCGGCTACCGTTTCTGACGCACGCGGTACCGAAACGGTTCAGCGCCTCGACCGCTCTAAAGCGCGTCGCAGGCGAAGGCCGCGCAGAGTCCGTCAATCCTGGTGGCCAGCTTTTCGCGGTTGCCACGCAAAAGCACGGTCTTCAGCCGCGACGTCGTTCCGGCAACAATCTCGATATCGCTCTTCGGTACGCCGGCCCATTTCGCGACAAGCGCGACGAGAGCCTTATTGGCTACACCGTTTTCCGGCACAGCCCGCACCCTGATCTTCAGATGGACGCTGCCGTCAGCCGCAGCCGCGACGCCCTCGACGGCATCGCGGCTCGATTTCGGCGTCAGCCGGACAGAAAGCAGGACGCCGCCGCTGTGCCTCCGGTAAAGGCTCGCCGTCACGCCGCGTCGAAATTCATCGCCACGCCGTTGATGCAATAGCGCAGACCGGTCGGCGGCGGCCCGTCCTCGAAGATATGGCCGAGATGGCTGCCGCAGCGGGCGCAATGCACTTCCGTCCGCGTCATGCCATGGCTGCGGTCCGTCGACGTCTCCACAGCACCCTCGACCGGATCGTTGAAGCTCGGCCAACCGGTGCCACTTTCGAATTTCAGCTTCGCTTCGAAAAGCTTCTGGCCGCAGCCGGCACAGGTGAAGGCGCCGGCGCGCTTTTCATGCAGCAGCGCACAGCTTCCGGGCCGCTCGGTGCCGTGCTGGCGCATCACCGCATATTGCTCCGGCGTCAGGATCGAGCGCCACTCCGCATCCGTATGCGTGACGGAAAAACGATGCTCATCCATGATCCGATCCTTTCGCGGCAGGGCGGTGCTGATAACGCCGCCTTTTCAAACCAACTTAATAGCGTGGCGCCCCGGTTGAAAGGGGCAAACGGCCGCGCGCTCAGTCGAAAAAGAGCCAGCTGATGACGAGGAAGGTCGGTATCAGGATCGAAACCGACCAGGCCATATAGCCGAAGAAGCTCGGCATCTTGACGCCGCGCCGCCGCGCGATGGCATAGACCATGAAGTTCGGCGCGTTGCCGATATAGCTGTTGGCGCCCATGAAGACGGCGCCCGACGAGATGGCGGCAAGTGTCGCGACTTCCGCCATCAGCCTGTGCGCATCGCCGCCGGCAAGATCGAAGAAGACGAGATAGGTCGGCGCATTGTCGAGGAAGGAGGAAAGCGAGCCCGTCAGCCAGAAATAGGCGAGGTTGTTCGGCGTTCCGTCGACGGTGGTGACAAGCGAAACGAGTGGCGCAAGGCTGCCGTTCTCGCCGGCCTGCAGGATCGCGGCGACTGGGACCAGGCAGATGAAGATCGCCGCGAAAAGCTTGGCTACCTCCAGGATCGGTCCCCATTCGAAGCCGTTGGCGGCGCGGTATTCCTTCCGCGTGACGACGAGCGAGAGGAGCGCCATGACGAGGATGATCGCATCTCGCGCGACATTCTGAAGCTGCAACTCGACGCCGTGGATATGGACGGCGATACCCGGCCGCCATGCGGCGGACAGCAGGATGGCGCCGACGACGCCGGCAAGGAGCGGAATGTTGGGCAGGCCGCGGATGCGCACTTTCTTGTCCGGCGTCGGGTCCTTGATCTTCGGCAGGCCTTCCTCGCGGAAATGAAAATAGAAATCGATGACAAGGAAGACCGTGATGAGGATGGCAATGACCGTCAGCGTCTCTTCCGTCAGGTGCCTGGTGGTCCAGAAGAAATCGACGCCACGCAGAAAGCCGACGAAAAGCGGCGGGTCGCCGAGCGGCGTGAAGGCACCGCCGATATTGGAGACCAGGAAGATAAAGAAGATGACGACATGGACGTTGAAGGGGCGGTTGTCGTTCGCCCGGATCAACGGGCGGATCATGATCATCGAGGCGCCCGTCGTGCCGACGAAGGAAGCGATGACCGTCCCGATCAGAATCAGAAGGGCGTTCATCAGCGGCGTGCCGTGAATGTTGCCGGCGACAAGGATACCGCCGGCTATCGTGAACAGCGCGAAAAGCAGGATGATGAAGGGAATATATTCAAGCAGGAGCGTGTGAAGGGCGGCAGTCGTCGTCGGCGACGGGCCGGCGACAATGGCGAGCGGGATGAGGACAAGCGCGCTCCAGAAGGCGGCGAACTTGCCGTAATGGTGCTCCCATAGATGCGGATAAAGGACCGGTCCTGTCGCTATCGAAAGCAGGATGCCGGCGAAGGGGAGGATCCAGAGCCACGAAAGCGTCGTGCCGTCGATGCCGTGCGTTTCGGCGGCGAACGCAGGACTGGCAGCCACAAGGCCTGCAAGAAAAAGCGTGGCGGCAGCGATGAGACCGCTGCGTCGCGACAGGAGCATCGGGTCGTCTCTCCCCTTGGGCGGCCGTCCGGACGCCGAGCATCCCGCGACAGAATGGTTCTATCACACTCAAAACCGACCGGGCGGCGCGCTGTCAATGCTTGCGCGACAATTCCCGTGTCGCCTGATCCAACCCGGCGAGGGTGAGCGGATACATCCGGCCGGAAAAGACGTCGCGGATCATGCCGGTCGAATGGGTATAATTCCAATGCTTTTCTGCAATCGGGTTGAGCCACACCGCGCTCGGCCATTGCTGGAGCACGCGCCCGAGCCAGATATGCCCGGCTTCCTCGTTCCACTGTTCGACCGATCCGCCGGAAATGGCGATTTCGTAAGGTGACATGGCGGCGTCGCCAACGAAGATCACCTTGTAATCCGGTCCATATTTGTGGAGCAGGTCGAAGGTCGGGACGATTTCTGAATGACGCCGCCGGTTGTCCTTCCAGACGCCTTCGTAAAGGCAATTGTGGAAGTAGAAATATTCGAGCTGCCGGAACTCCGCTCGCGCCGCCGAAAACAGTTCCTCCACGACCTTGATGTGATCGTCCATCGAGCCGCCGACATCGAAGAACATCAAAAGCTTCACGGCATTGCGCCGCTCCGGCCGGGTCTGCACGTCGAGATAGCCGTGCTCGGCTGTAGCGTGGATGGTGCCCGGCAGGTCGAGTTCCTCCTCGGCGCCATCCCTCACCCAGCGGCGCAGCCTTTTCAGCGCCACCTTGATGTTGCGTGTGCCAAGTTCGACGGAATCGTCGAAATTGCGGAAATCGCGCCTGTCCCAGACTTTTACGGCGCGGCGGTGGCGGCTTTCGTGCTGGCCGATGCGGATGCCTTCCGGATTGTAGCCATAAGCGCCGAAGGGCGATGTGCCGGCGGTGCCGATCCATTTCGACCCGCCCTGGTGACGGCCCTTCTGCTCCTCCAGCCGCTTTTTCAGCGTCTCCATCAGCCTGTCGAAGCCGCCCAGCGCCTCGACGAGCTGTTTTTCTTCCTCCGTCAGATGCTTCTCGGCCAGCCGCCGCAGCCATTCTTCCGGCAGGGCGATGCTTTCCGGGCCGCCTTCGCCCGAAAAGGCGTCGAGCCCCTTGAAAAAATGGGAGAAGACCTGATCGAAGCGGTCGATATGGCGTTCGTCCTTCACCAGCGCCGCGCGCGCCAGATAATAGAAGCCCTCGACGTCGCCATCGACCAGACGGGCGTCCATGCCTTCGAGCAGCGAAAGATATTCGCGAACCGACACCGGGATGCGCGCCGCCTTGAGCTCGAGGAAGAACGGGAGGAACATGCCCGGACTATCAATATCCCCGTTCAGGCCGTCAGCCGCTCGCGCGTCTGGTTCCGTCCGATATCGGACACGCCGAACGGCGTCGTCTGGTAGACCTGGTTGATCCAGTTGCCGAAAAGCAGGAAGGCATGGCTGCGCCAGCGGTTGAGCGGCGGCTTCGACGGATCGTCGCCGGGGAAATAATTGTGCGGCACCCTGGTGGGCATCCCGGCCTTTGCGTCGCGGAAATATTCTTCGGCCAGCGTCGTTGAGTCATATTCGACATGGTTGAAGATGTAGAGCCGGTTGCATGCCTTCTCGGCAATCAGGCACACCCCCGTCTGGTCGGATTTCATCAAGAGTTCCAGCCCGCTTTCGGGCCGGATGTCTTCCTCGTGCACCTCGGTCCAACGCGACACCGAAATCTGGAAATCGTCGGAGAAGCCGGAAAGATAGGGCGAGGCCGGCTTCAGGTTGCGGTGGCGGTAGACGCCGAAAGCCTTCTCCGGCAGCGTGTATTTCGGCAGCTTGTGGAAGTGCCAGGCGGCGGCCATCGCGCCCCAGCAGATGAAGAAGCTCGAATGGACATTGGTTTCGGTCCAGTCGAGAATGCGCTGCAACTCGCGCCAATAGGTCACTTCCTCAAAGGCAAGCGTCTCGATCGGCGCGCCGGTGATGATGAAGCCGTCGAATTTGCGGTCCTTCACTTCTTCCCATGTCTGGTAGAACGAGATCAGGTGCTCCTCCGGCGTATTCTTGGCCTTGTGCCCGCCGATGCGAACGAGCGTGAGCTCGATCTGCAGCGGCGTCGAGCCGATGAGGCGGGCGATCTGGGTCTCGGTCTGAATCTTGTTCGGCATCAGGTTGAGGAGGCCGATCTGTAACGGGCGGATGTCCTGACGCAGCGCCGTCTTCTCGTCCATGATCATGACGCCTTCGCGCTGCAGGGTTTCGCGGGCGGGAAGCTGATCGGGGATCTTGATCGGCATGGTTTCTCTCTCTCAACGCATCTCGGACTTCTGGTCCAAAAACAAAAAACCGGCTGCGAAATCGCGAACCGGCCCTTGGAAATCCTGTTTCCGCGGCCTTTTTAGCGATTTCTTTAACGTGGCTGCAAGCCGGCCGGCCAAATCACCACGGAACACTAGTATAGCCGAAACGGCCATCGCGATCAATGAGCTTTGCGAACTGAACCGGCGTGTCCCGGAGAGCCGGCGGCGCCGGAATTACCCGTTGCGGAACAGCGTCTCGAGCTGAGGCAGCTTGTCGTTGACGAGCCAGCCGTAATAATTCTCTTCCGGCAATTTCGGCGCCTCGCCCCTGGCCGCGCGTTCGGCGTTTTCACGCTTCAGCGCCTCGGCCCGCCCGACGGGATTGCCGACATTGTAGAGCGTCGCGGTGATGCCCGGATTCTGCGAAATGTCGAAGCCGGCGATGGTGCGGTAGGCGTCGATCGCCTTGCGCAGGATCGCGGCGATGTAAGGCAGCGTCAGATCTGGGTCCATGATCGTCTTGTAGACCTCACGCGGATGCCCGGCATCGAGGCGCGGCAGGCCTGAAACCCTGTGCACCATGTCGCTCATCTCCAGCGCCGTCAGCGGGTTGAGCTGGCCGAGGCCGAAGGTCTGGCCGGCATAGAAGGGCTGGAAGAAGACGGCGCTGAAGCGGTTGTTGGGGAAGCTCTCTGCGCCGACCGTCCGGGCGCGGAAGTCCTCTTCCCAGATCCGTTCCCGGCAGGTCCACAGCGCGTAGCTGCCGGACTCTCCCGCGCACGGCGCGAATTGCGGCCGCTTGACGAAAGCCGTCACGTCCTCGCCCTTGAAGGAAAAGGTGAAACGCTCGCTGAAATAGGACATCGCCTTGACGTAGTAGGTCTGCAACTGGTCATAGGCGTCGACATTGTAGGTATGCTCGCCGACGAGCGCGCCGACCATATGGATCGGGGCAATGCCGTATTGCGCCGCCGCGGCGCGAATCTTGGAAATGAGCTTCCTGTCGCGGCTCAGAAGCGAATAGACCTTACGATACTTGGCCTCGTAGCTCGTGCCGAAGGCGAGCGTCCGGTGCAGAGAGCCGACGGGGATGGCGGGCTGCGTTTCGTGGCGGTTGCCCGGCGGATCGAGGGTGACAGCCGAGGCGGCGGAGGTGAAGAGCGCGAGCCAAGCCGCGCCGCAGAGAAGGGCCACGAAAAAAAGAGGCGCGCGGCATGCCGCAAAAGCTGGAAAGCGCAATATCCGCCGCCCCCGGTTGCCCGCTCTCCAAATGGGACGGGTTCGTTGGTCAACGCCGGGCACCTCAAAACGCCCGGCGCGCCCTTCCTAAAGGATAAATCGCGACAAATCTGTGTTCTTCGCCAGATCGCCAACATGTTTGCGGACATAATCCGCATCGATGGTGATTTCGACGCCCGACCGGTCCGGCGCTTCGTAGGAGATTTCGTCCAGAACGCGCTCCATGACGGTCTGCAGCCGCCTTGCACCGATATTCTCGACACTGGCGTTGAGATCGACCGCTATCCCCGCAAGCTGGTCGATGGCGTCATCGGTGAAATCGAGCTTGACGCCCTCGGTCTGCATCAGCGCGATATACTGCTTGATGAGGCTTGCCTCCGTCTCGGTGAGGATGCGGCGGAAATCGTCCTTCTCCAGCGCCCGCAATTCGACCCGGATCGGCAGGCGGCCCTGGAGTTCCGGCAACAGGTCGGACGGCTTGGAAAGATGGAAAGCGCCGGACGCGATGAACAGGATGTGGTCCGTCTTCACCTGCCCGTATTTGGTCGCCACCGTCGTGCCTTCGACCAGCGGCAGGAGGTCACGCTGCACGCCTTCCCGGCTGACGCCGGCGCCCATGCCGCCTTCGCGCGCGGCGATCTTGTCGATCTCGTCGATGAAGACGATGCCGTCGTCCTCGGCGGAAGCGAGCGCTTTCTGGATCACCTCGTCCTGGTCGAGCAGCTTGTCGGATTCATCGTTGATCAGGTACTGGTAGGACTCCTTGACGGTGGTCTTGCGCGTCTTCGTGCGCCCGCCGCCCATCGCCTTGGAAATCATGTCGTTGATGTTGAGGACGCCGATATTGGCGCCCGGCATGCCGGGAATCTCGAAACCGCCGGGCGTTCCGGTATCGGCCACCTCGATCTCGATTTCCTTGTCGTCAAGCTCGCCGTCGCGCAGCTTCTTGCGGAAAGAGTCGCGCGTCGCCGGGCTTGCCGTCTTGCCGACGAGAGCCTCCAGCACCCGCTCCTCGGCGTTCATATGCGCGCGCGCCTTGACGTCCTCGCGCATCTTCTCGCGCACCAACGCGATCGAGACCTCGACGAGATCGCGGATGATCTGCTCGACGTCGCGGCCGACATAGCCGACCTCGGTAAACTTGGTCGCCTCGACCTTGACGAAAGGCGCGCCGGCGAGTTTCGCCAGGCGGCGCGAAATCTCGGTCTTGCCGACGCCGGTCA
>SCRB01000331.1 GCA_004299545.1 Rhizobiaceae bacterium | reverse complement strand
TTCGACTCTCGAGTCCTGTTCACTATCTTTGCGCGCTTCCCAGGCCGACTCGCTGTCGAAGCGTGCCGGTGATCAAGAGCCACGGTTTTCAGGCAACTCGGTACTTTCTGACTAATTCCGGATCGGGGTCAATGCCCAAACCCGGTTTGTCGGGCACTTCTATGTACCCGTCTTTGACGGGAAACAGCGGCAGCGCCAGGTTATATTGGCTTTCGACAGCCGGGTAGGTTTCCATGATGAGGGCGTTGGGGACTGAGGCTACGAGGTGCGCCGCCATGTGCGGATTGCCGTGGGGTGAGACCGGAATATGGAAAGCAGAGGCCAAAGCGGCGATCTTGCGGCCTTCCGAGATGCCGCCCGCGAGCACAGTGTCGCATTGCAGAATGTTGATGGCATTGGCGGTGATGAGGTCGCGCGCGCCCCAGCGGGTGAACTCGTTCTCACCCGCGGCGACAGGAATCGCCAGCGCCCGTTTGACCTCGGCGCAGCCGGCGAAATCGTCAGCCTCGACCGGCTCTTCGAACCAGAAGGGGTTATACTTCTCGACCATGTGACCGAACCGGATGGCGTCGTAGGCGTTCCACTTGTTGTTGGCGTCGATCATCAGGTCCACCTTGGGCCCAATGGCCTCGCGGACGGCGCGGACGCGTTCGATATCCACGCCCATGGATTCGCCGCCGATTTTCATTTTGACCGATCGAAAGCCTTCGGAGACGTAACCCTCCATTTCCTTTACGAGATCGTTGATGCCCTTGCCTTCCTCATAGTACCCTCCGGCGGCATAGACCCGGATCTTTTCGGAGAATACGCCGAGCACGCGGCAGACTGGCATGTGCAAAGCCTTGCCGACAATATCCCAAATGGCCATGTCGACGGAACCCATGGCGGATATATAAACTCCCTTGGCTACCGGCTTCCGATTGAGGCGGTACATGCGATCCCAGATCGCCTCGACATGGAAAGGACTCATCCCGACGATTCTCGGCAGCAGTTCCGAGGTAATGAAAGTGGCCGGCGCGGAGGGGATGGAACGGCCAATGATGCCGACATCGGTATGGATTTCGAGCTGCGTCATACCGGGTGCGCCGCCGCCGCTTTCGATGGTGGCGTTGCGTTTTCGCGGCATCTTTCCCGGAAAGCGCAGGCGGAGGAACTTGATATCGGTGATCTTAATCGCGGGCGGGGTTTGCGGGATGGCACTAGGTGGAAAGGCGAACGCCGCGGATCCGCAGACAGCAGTGTGGAAGAAGGCACGACGATGCATAAGAGGCTCCGGTTCGAACAAGAAGTATATCCGCTGGCTGCGACGGAGGGGCATCTGCCTCCGATCGCACAGACACTGGAAGTCTCCGTGCCGCCCAAGGATCCGATGAGACATCCAGACATGCTTGATGCACCCGTTTCGCCTGAATGGCGGGACGAAAGAAGAGCAAGGGTAGCAAGTGTCTTGCAGGTCAAATGGATCCGGGATGCGGCGGAGCCGGATATCCGCGGGCGTTAAGACCAAATATCGGCAACTATTTTGGTGCGCCAGTCGCCGTCAGGGCCTTGCCACATCCCGTTCGCCGCGCTAGCCGTTTGGCCGAAGTACGATCGCTCCGCCCGCCAACTGTTTTTGCTGCTGCAGGGCAACTCGGTATCGTGCGAGCGCCGTCTGTCACTCCGGCACCGGCGCGGTCGTTTTGATTGTTCGGCCGGGGCGCCCTCGGTATTCTATGGAGAAGGAGGCACTGCACGGCGGGGAGCATGTCCGATCTCTCTTGTCGTCTCAACTGGGTCACGGTTGGCGCCCTGGTCCTGTTTCATGCAGGGGCACTGGCGGCGCTCTTCCTGTTCACCTGGCAGGCTTTCTGGATTGCACTGGCGCTGCTCTGGATCTCTGGCGGCTGGGGCATAGGCATGGGCTACCACCGGCTGCTCACCCATCGCGGATACGAGACACCGCGGTGGCTTGAGTGTATCCTGACCATCTGCGGCGCCCTCGCATTGCAAGGCGGCCCTCTTTTTTGGGTCGCGACCCATCGCCTCCATCATCAAAATGCCGACAAGGGCGGCGATCCCCACTCGCCTCGAGACGGTTGGTTGTGGTCGCACGCCGGTTGGCTACTGCGAGCCCACCCGATGCGCGATGCCGCACTCGCGCCCTACGTACCCGACCTCCGGCACGACGCCTTCCATTGTTGGATGGAGAAATGGCACGTCGCTCCGTTGCTCGTGCTTTCGGTAGTGCTCGCCCTATGGGGCGCAGTCCGTGAGGGCGCGTTTCTCGCAGCAAGCCTGGTGACGTGGGGGATCTTCCTGCGAACCACTGTGGAACTCCATGGCACTTGGTTGGTCAATTCTGCAGCGCACACCTGGGGCCGCCGCCGTTTTCAAACCCGCGACGATTCGACCAACAACTGGTGGGTGGCACTATTGACGTTTGGCGAGGGCTGGCACAATAACCACCACGCCGACCCGCGCTGCGTCCGCCACGGCCTCGCTTGGTATGAACTCGATATCAACTGGCTTTGTATCCACGCGCTTCGTCGAGTCGGGCTTGCGAAGAACCTCTGCCTCGGATCAACGGTTCGAACGGCCAAGGCGCAAACGCCCGTGCTGGACCCACCGGCAGCTTCGCACCAATGACTGAAGTGGAGCGAGTCCGAGACTTCAGAATCGGGCGACGGACTTTGCGATATTCGTTAATATCGGTAGCGACCTTGCCCAGGAGGCGAAACTGCGGGCATAGAATGGGGCAATGGATCGGCGTCAACTCCTCCAGTCGCTGGCCCTAGGATCACTCGCGGCCATGCCCGGCGGGGCGGCGGAGGCCGCCCGGATCACCGTCACGAACCTCGAGATCTTCACGA
>SCRB01000330.1 GCA_004299545.1 Rhizobiaceae bacterium | reverse complement strand
TGATGGCGACGTCAGCCCTTTCCATCCTGCCCATCCTGATCCGCCGCATAGAGCAATTCCAGCAAAAGTATAGTGCGGCTTTGCGTCCGGAATTGCGTAAAAACAACCAGATAGAGCGCTTTCATGTTTCAGGGAAAACGGAAACGCTCCGAAGGCCGCCGCATAGAGCAATGTCGTGGTCGGGGCAAGGCGGCACGTCTCAGGCGATGATATCGGGGATGATCCTGTCTTCCAGGCGCATCATCTTGTCCTTGAGCGCCAGTTTCTTCTTCTTCATACGCTGGATCTGCAGCGGATCGCAGCCCGTGGCCATCATCGCGTTGATAGCCGCGTCGAAATCGGCATGTTCCTGCTTCAAATGCGCGAATTCGAGGCGAATCTCCGCCTGATCCTGTTCCGACATCTGTGACCGTCTGTAAGCTTTCCGGCGCCCAAAGCGCCCTTTTGGGCGGGACCGGCATCAAACGACGACCGGCGGTCTCGTGTATCACATTTCGCCCTGTATTGAAATCTTCATGAAGAGACGATCCGGTATTCGACATTGCCACATTCTGGTGGCACACTCCCCTTCGGTCGCCCGGTAGCCGCGGACTATCGAGGAACCGCGTTGCCGATGCGGCCGGCTCGACGAGGAAACCGGAAAAGGGAGAATAGTAATGCCGCTTGCTTCTCATCTCTCTGAGTTGAAGAGAAAGCATGGTGAACTCGAACGCGAGATCATCGACGCCATGGCACATCCATCGACCGACGACCTCGAAGTAGCGTCACTCAAACGGCGCAAGCTTGCCCTGAAGGACCAGATAGAGAAGCTTACCCAGCAACAGACACGACACTGATTTCTGCGAGCATGGTGCGATCGAACCGATTGCATCATGCTCCCGTCTTCGCATTTGAGCGGGACCAATAGCCGCTTTTCGGTCAGGCGGCCTTTTCTTCCGGAATATTGTCCCCGTTTTCACCCGTACGTGGGTCGAGTTGGACCGATTGCGGCGTCATTGCGCGCTCGGCCGGAACGGTCCGGAAGGCGTCGCGTTCGTCGAGCGGAACCGGTGCGCGCGCCCTGATTCGCAGCATGGTATAAGCGGCAAGCAAGGCGTGGGCGAGCGCGGTGGCGAGGAAGAGGCTCTCGGGGCGCATGGCGCTCATCAGCGCGCTGCCGATAAGCGGACCGATCATCGTGCCGAAGCCATACATCAGGAGCAGGCCGCTCGAGACCTTGACGAATTCGTCAGGATCGGCGTGGTCGTTCGCATGGGCGACCGCAAGGGCATAAAGCGTATAGGCGAAGGCACCGTAACACGCCGTCATGAAGATGACGAAGAGTCCGCTGCGCGGTTCGACAAGGAAAACCAGCACCCCGAAAACGGCCGCCGCGGCGGCGGCGGCGGCGAGGACGAAGCGCCGGTCGGTCCTGTCCGATATGCGGCCGACCGGTATCTGCATCAGCGCGCCGGCGATGCCGGTCAGGCTCATCATCAGGGCGATGTCGAAAGTGGATATGCTGACACGCGCGCCATAGACCGCGCCGAGCGTCCCCCAAGCGCCATTGGCAACGCCGACGAGCAGGCATCCGACGAGAGCGACCGGCGAGTGGACGTAAAGCGCCCTGATATCCAGCGACACGTCCCTGATCGGCTTCGGACTGGCCGCACTCGAAACCGCCGTCGGAATAAGCGAAGCGCAATAGAGAATACCCGTCATCATGAAGAGCGAGGCGGAATTCACATTGCCGGCCGCCACGATCATCTGGCCGGCCATCAGGCCGCCATAGGTGACGAGCATGTAGAGGCCGAAGACGGTGCCGCGGTTCTCGTTGGTGGCGCGTTCGTTGAGCCAGCTTTCGATGACCATATAGGCGCCCGCCATGGTGAAGCCGGTGACGGCCCGGAGCGCAATCCAGACGTTCGGCTCGATGATCAACCCGGTCATCAGCGCCACGATGGCGCCGACCGAGGCGAAGGTGCCGAAGGCGCGCACGTGCCCCGCCAGACGCACGACACGCGGCGCGAAGAAGCATCCGAGAACGAAGCCACCGGCCCAGGCTGTCCCGAGCAGGCCGAGCGAGGTGGTGGAAAACCCTTCCGCCTGCCCCCGGAGCGGCAGGAGCAGCGAATGCAGCCCGGACGCGGCAAGCAGGAAGGCCGTTCCGCGCAGCAGGGCAATGATGGGGACGAAAGATGCGAACATAGGCAGCCGATCCGGGGCAAGAGGCGGAATCAGAAAGCGGAATCAGAAGAAACGATTTCCTTCATCCCCTCGACATGAAAAGGCGCAATTCCGTGTCGTTATTGTGCAAAGCGCGCGTTTTCAGGGGAATTTTTTCCCCGTTACGACTTGCGGAAGACGGATTCGGCTGCACTTCGTGTCGTGCCCTTGGATGCAATCTCGCTCTCCAGCCGGCCGATTTCAGCGCGGAGTTCTTCGATGCGGCGCTTCAGTTCCTCGACTGACAGAAGCGAAAGGTCCTGCCCGATGCGATATGCGTCCGTCCGCTTGACCGGTTCGTCGTCGAAAAGGCTCATTCAGGCTCTCCCTCGTTTACGTCCCTATCCCCAATGTTTATGAGAAACAGAGACTAATCTTTCCTGCCGCCGAAACCAATCGTCGCCGCGGACCCTGAGAGGCATATATGAGCAATCCAGCATCCATTCCTGAAAAGATGACGGTGGTGGCGATCACCCAACCTGGCGGCCCGCTGGTCCTCAAGCCGGAGAAACGCGAGGTGGTGCAGCCGAAAGCGGGCGAGATCCTCATCCGCGTGCGTGCGGCCGGCGTCAACCGGCCGGACGTCCTGCAACGCCAGGGCGCCTATCCGCCGCCGCCCGGCGCGTCGGACCTGCCGGGGCTGGAGGTTTCGGGCGAGGTGGCCGCCGTGGGCGAAGGCACCGGACGCTGGCGGCCGGGCGATGCGGTGGCGGCGCTCGTCGCCGGCGGCGGCTATGCCGAATATGTCACCGTGCACGGATCGAACGTACTGCCGGTGCCGCCCGGCTTTACCTTCACGGAGGCGGCGGCGCTGCCGGAGACCTACTTCACCGTCTGGCACAATGTCTTCCAGCGCGGCGGCCTGAAGAAGGGCGAGAGCTTTCTCGTCCACGGCGGATCGTCCGGCATCGGCACCACCGCCATACAGCTTGCCTCGGCCTTCGGCGCCACCGTCATCGCCACCGCCGGCAGCGCCGACAAATGCGACGCCTGCCTGAAGATCGGAGCCGATCGGGTGGTGAATTACCGCGAGGCGGATTTCGTGCCCGTCGTCAAGGAAGCGACCGGCGGAAAGGGCGTGGACGTCATCCTCGACATGGTCGGCGGCGATTATGTCAACCGCAATTACGACGCGGCGGCGGAAGACGGACGGATCGTGCAGATCGCGACGCTGAACGGCGCCAAGGCCACGGCCAATTTTTCCACGCTGATGCGCAAGCGACTGATCCATACCGGCTCGACTCTGAGGCCGCGGCCGGTTGCGTTCAAGGCGGAGATCGCTGCCGCGCTCGAGCAGAATGTCTGGCCGCTTCTCGCCCAGCGCCGCGTCGCTCCGATCATGGACATGATCTTTCCGCTAAGGGAAGCCTGGCGCGCGCATGAGCGCATGGAGGAGGGCGAGAATATCGGCAAGATCGTGCTCGATGTCGCGTGACAGCCGAGCCGCCGCGCACGGCGCCGCTGCACGTTCTCGACGGCATGAATTTGGCACCGCGGTGCGGAATTCGTTGCAGATCGCATGAAATGCCTCTATATCGGGCCTGATTTCCCAAATTGGTGGCATTGACCACCGTCCGCGGCGGGACGCGGGCGAACGAGAGGATATTATGAATGGCCAACCAGCTTCTGATGCCCAAGGCGACCGCCGTCTGGCTCGTCGACAACACGGCGCTCAGCTTCGAGCAGATCGCCCAGTTCTGCAGCCTCCACCCACTTGAAGTGAAGGCGATCGCCGATGGCGAATCGGCACAGGGCATCAAAGGCACGGACCCGATCATGAACGGGCAGCTCACCCGCGAGGAAATCGCGCGCGGCGAGGCGGACACCAATCACCGGCTGAAGCTCTCGGAGCCGAAGGTGCGCGTCCCCGAAACCAAGCGCAAAGGCCCGCGCTACACGCCGCTCTCCAAGCGGCAGGATCGGCCGAACGCCATCCTCTGGCTGGTGCGCAACCATTCCGAACTCAAGGATGCGCAGATTTCGCGCCTTGTCGGCACGACCAAATCGACCATCGAACAGATCCGCAACCGCACGCACTGGAATTCGGCCAATCTGACGCCGATGGATCCCGTGACGCTCGGCCTGTGCTCGCAGATCGACCTCGACATTGAGGTGCAACGCGCCTCACGCGGCCAGCCGGCGCAGCCGGAGCCCACCGGCGACACGCTGCTTCCGGCCTCCGTCACCGAGAGACTTCCGGCCGAGGACGAGAAGAAGCCGGAAGAGCAGGAACTCGATGCGGATGCAGTTTTCGCCAAGCTTTCCTCGTTGAAGTCCAAGACGCCCGCCGACGAGGAAGAATAGATCCTCCTCAGCAGCCTCATTTCCCCGGTTTTGCCGCCGGATAGGGCACGGGGAGGAGAAGGGCGAGCCCGCCTGCCAGGAAAAGGACGATCGCCGCCATGCCCAATCGCGGCGATCCGCTGAATTGCGTCAGGCCGGCGACCGCCAGAGGCGCCGCGAAGCTCGTCGCCCGACCGGCAAGAGCGTATATACCGAAATAGCGGCCCGCCTCGCCGGCGCTGACGCTGCGCGCCAGCCACGAGCGTGACGACGCCTGCACCGGCCCGAAGGCGAGCCCCACCAGAAGCCCGAACAGGATATAGGCCTTTTCCGCCATCGTGCCGAAAAGCGCGCCGGAACGCGCCATGCCGAGATCGATCAGGCCGAAAAGCGCATAGCCGGGGCCGGTCGAGATCATGCCGAGCGTCGCGGCGGACAGGAAGAAGAGCGCCAGAATGACGATGCTCTTCGATCCTAGTCGCTGGTCCAGCCGGCTCGCGGCAAAGCAGCCGAAAATGGCGACGACGTTGAGGATGATGCCGTAAAGCCCGATCTCGGTGATCGTCCAGCCGAACATCTGTGCCGCGAAGGCGCCACCCAGCACCAGCAGCGCGTTGACCCCGTCCTGATAGATCATCCGGGCGACCAGGAAGCGGAAAAGCCCTGATTTTTGGCGGACCTCCCGCAAGGTCGCCGCCAGCTCCCGCAACCCCTTTCCGACCGCCTTCCGGACAGGCAGCCCGCGTTCCGCGTCGGGCGTGAAGACAAACATCGGCAGGATGAAGAGGAGGTACCAGATCGCCGCGAGCGGCCCGACGATGCGGGCATCTTCGCCCTTCGCCGGATCGAGACCGAACAGCGGATGGAGGCCGAGAATGGTCTTTCCCGTTGCGGGCGATCCGGCGATGAAGATCACGACGAAGATCAGCACGATCATGCCGCCGACATAGCCCAGCCCCCAGGCAAGGTTGGAGACACGGCCGACCTCGCGTTCGGCCAGCAGGCGGGGCATCATGGAATCGTTGAAGACGATGGAAAACTCCGAGGCGACGGAGGCGAGCGAAAAGAAAAGCAGGACTGGAAGAAGGGGCGAACCCGGCGCCGCGAACCAGAGTAGGGACATGCTGACGATCTGGAGGACCGCGAATCCGGCGATCCACGGCTTGCGGCCGCCGGTCTGGTCGGCGATCGAGCCGAGGACCGGCGACAGCACGGCGATGAAAAGGCCGGCGACCGCAATGGCGTAGCCCCAGGCAGCCTGCCCGTCCGCCGGGTTCGGCGCCATGCGCGAGACGAAATAGGGACCGAAGATAAAGGTGGTGACGACCGTGAAGAAGGGCTGCGCCGCCCAGTCGAAGAACATCCACCCCCAGATGCCCCGGCCGAGCGGAGCGCGCCGCCTAATCATTCGTGCCTAATCATTCATGCTCCGGGCGGATTCAGGCGCCGACGGTCAGGTCGGCCACCAGTCCCGACGCAACCGACAGCCGCGACACCGATGTCTCGCCGCTTTCGGTCAGCATCAAAAGCTTCTCACGCGTCCGTGCGATGCGCTCGCTGTCAGCCTCGATCCAGGCGGCTAGCGGATCCGGCTCCTTGCCGAAGCGCCTCAGCGCCGAAATGGCGATGCCGCGCCTTGCCTGGCCGATCATGTCGGCGGCGCGCGCCAGCGCCAGACCGTCATAGTAATCGTTGGTCTGGATGGAGCGGGCCGCCTCGTCGATACGTCCGATACGGAAGAAATCGGTGACGGCGAAGAAGACATGGGCGCCGCGGTCGAGATCGGCCTTCGCAGAACGCGTAACCAGCGCGATATCCGGGACGAGTTCGCTAAAGGGCAGGAGAGCGAGGTCGCGGGCGAGCGCGTCCGGCGCGCCCACCTTGCGGAACCGATGCAACCGCTCCTCGTGCGCTTCACGCATGAATTCCGGCATAAGCTCGACGAGACGTGGCTCAAGCGCCGCACGCGCCTCCCGCAGCCGTGCGACCTCCGCCGCCAGCGCACCGCCGGGGCTGTTCTTGAGGAACCATGTCGTGGTGTTCTGCAGGAGCCGCCACACTTCGGCATAGAAATCGAGCTGCACGCGGCCGTCGATCTTCGCATCGAGCGCGTCGATACCGGCATAGAGCCGTTTAAGTTCGAAACCGTCCCTGACAGCGACGAAAGCGGCGCCGACCGCCGACGCCGTCTGCCCTGTCAGGTCCTGGAGCCTGGCGACGAAGGCCGGGCCGCCGCGATTGACCAGATCGTTGACGAGTTCGGTGGCAATGATTTCACGCCGCAGCCTGTGGCTGGCGATTTCCGGCGCGAAATCCTTTGCCATGCGGCCGGGGAAATAGCGGAACAGATCCTCCTCCAGATAGGGATCGTCGGGCAGGCCGCTGGCGACGAAATCCTGGAAGAGGGCAAGCTTGCCATAGGCGAGCAGCACGCCGAGTTCAGCGCGCGTCAACGGCTCGTTTTTCGCTTCACGTTCCCTCAGCGCTTTTTCGTCGGGCAGGAACTCGACCTTGCGATCGAGCAGATGGCGTTCTTCCAGCCCATGCATGAAACGGCGCTGCACGGCGAGGTCGGCAATACCCCGGCGCTCCGCCATCGAAAGCGCCAGCGTCTGCTGGTAGTTGTTGGCAAGGACAAGCGAGGCGACGTTGTCGGTCATATTGACCAGAAGCGCGTTACGGTTCTCGCGCGAAAGCTTTTTCGCGCGCATCGCCGCGGCGAGCCCGATCTTGATGTTGACCTCGACATCGGAGCAGTTGACGCCGCCCGAATTGTCGATGGCGTCGGAATTGTTGCGCCCGCCGCCGAGGCCATACTCGATGCGCGCGCGTTGTGTGACGCCGAGATTGGCGCCTTCGCCGATCACCTTGGCGCGGACTTCCGCCGCGGTGACGCGGATCGCATCGTTGGAGCGATCCCCGACATCGGCGTTGCTTTCGCCCGAGGCGCGGATATAGGTGCCGATACCGCCGAACCAGAGGAGATCGACGGGCGCCTTCAGGATCGCGCTCATGATCTCGGCCGGCGTCGCCGTCGTCTTTTCGAGGCCGATCGCCGCTGCCGCGGCATCGGAGAGCTTGATCGATTTCAGCGTGCGCGGATAGATGCCGCCGCCCGCGGAAATTTTCGCCTTGTCGTAGCTTTGCCAGCTCGAACGCGGCAGGTCGAAGAGCCGCCTGCGCTCGGCGAAGGAGACAGCGGTGTCCGGATCGGGATCGATGAAGATGTCGCGATGGTCGAAAGCGGCGATCAGCCGGGTCTTTTCCGACAGCAGCATGCCATTGCCGAAGACGTCGCCCGACATGTCGCCGACGCCGACCACGGTGAAGGGGTCGCTCTGGATGTCGCGGTCCATTTCGCGGAAATGCCGCTTGACCGCCTCCCAGGCGCCGCGCGCGGTGATGCCGATCTTCTTGTGGTCGTAACCGGCCGAGCCGCCGGAAGCGAAAGCATCGTCGAGCCAGAATTGATGCGCCTGGCTGATCGCGTTCGCGGTGTCGGAGAAAGTCGCAGTGCCTTTGTCGGCGGCGACGACGAAATAGGGATCGTCGCCGTCATGGCGCACGACATCCTTCGGCGGCACGATTTTGGCGCCGTGGAGATTGTCGGTGACGGAAAGCATGCTCGATATGAAATTGACATAGGCGTGGCGGCCGGCCTCGAAGATGGCGTCGCGATCGCCGGAGGGAAGCCGCTTGGGGTAGAAGCCGCCCTTGGCGCCGACCGGCACGATACAGGCGTTCTTGACCTGCTGAGCCTTGACGAGGCCGAGGATTTCCGTGCGGTAGTCCTGCGCCCGGTCCGACCAGCGTATGCCGCCGCGCGCCACCGGTCCGAAGCGCAGATGCACACCTTCCACTTCCGGCCCGTAGACGTAGATCTCGCGCCAAGGCCGCGGGCTGGGCAGGCCCTCGACGGTAGTGGAATCGAGCTTCAACGCCAGCGAGCGCGGCTCGTCTTCCTCTTGCGCGGGGTTGGGCGCCGGCATGAAATGATTGGTCCTGAGCGTGCTGTGAATGAGGTTGAGGAACCTTCTGAGGATCGTATCCTCGTCGAGATTGGGCACGTCTTCGAGCGCCTTCTCGATCTGCGCTTCTATCGCGGCCCCTTCCATCTTTTGCCCTCCCCGAGGATCGAGCCGGGCGAGAAACAGGCTCTGGAGATTGCGCGTGATGCCGTCATGGCGGGCAAGAACGGCGGCGATGTAATCCTGGCTTTGCGGGATGCCCGCCTGTTGCAGATAGCGGCCATAGGCGCGCAGGATCATGATGTCGGCGGCAGCGAGGCCGGCGCGGTAGGCGAGCGCATTGTAGCCGTCATTGTCGCTGGCGCCCGACCAGACCGAAAGGAAGACCTCGGTGAACAGCATGCCGGCGTCCTGGAGCCGGATCTCGCCGCCATCGGCGCTTTCCAGTTCCATGTCGTGCAGGAAGATGATCTCACCGTCCTCCACCGGGATCTCGAAGGTCCGCTCGCTGATGACGCGGAAACCCATATGTTCGAGGATCGGCACGCGCCTGGACAGCGCGACGGCAGCGCCATGATGATAGATCTTGAGCACCGCCATATTGGCGGGCAGGTCGCCGCGGCTGCGGAAGTCGACATCGATCGGATGCGCAGCGTCGGTCTTGCTGATGCGGGCCGCGTCCCGCAGCGCCTCGGCGGCGTCGAAGCTGCCGCGATAGGAGCCGGGAAATTTCCGGGCGATGGCGACGAGATGGCCGTCGGCACCGGTTTCCGCCGCTGCCTGCCGGAGCGCACCTTCCCAGGTCCTGACGATGTCGCGTATCGCTGTCTCAAGCGTCTGGACGGGAACGTCCGGCGTCGTGCCGCTGGTGCGCCCGATGATGAAATGCACCCTCGTCAGGCTGCCTTCGAGGAAAGCTGGGTAATAAGCAGAGACATGGCCGTCGAAGACGGTCTTCAGATAGTCGCCGATGCGCTCGCGTATATCGGAATCGTAGTTGTCGCGCGGGACATAGACAATCGCCGAGACGAAGCGGTCGAAAGGATCGATGCGGACGAGAACGCGCACGCGCGGCCGCTCGCCGAGCGCCAGGATGATCTCGGCGTTTTTCCTCAGCAGCGGAACGTCGATCTGGAAGAGTTCGTCGCGAGGGTAGGATTCGAGCACATTGGTGAGCGCCTTGCCGGAATGGTCCATCGGATCGAAACCGGACTGCGCCACCACTGCCTTCGCCTTGAAGCGAAGATAGGGGATCGTCATGACTGAACGCGTATAGGCGGTCGAGGTGAACAGGCCGACGATCCTCAGTTCGCCCTTGAGTTTCCCCTTCTCGTCGAAAGTCTTGATGCCGATATAGTCGAGATAAATCCGGCGATGGATGACGGACTTCGCATTCGCCTTGGTGACGATCAAAGGTTCCGGGCCGGTCAGGAAGGCACGAATTTCCGGCGTCGTGACGACCGTTTCCTTGCCGCGCCGCAGGACCCGCACATCCGGATCCTTCAATATGCCGAGCCCCGGCTTGTCGGCGCGCTCCATCGAACCGCTCTTCGCGCCGCCGGTGTAGCGGTATTCGCGCATGCCGAGGAAGGTGAAATTGTCGTCCCGCAGCCATTCGAGGAAGGCGATCGTCTCGGCGACGGTCTCCTTTTTCAGCGTGGTGTCGGAATAGCGGTATTCACCGATCGCCTGGTCGAGGCGGGCGAGCATCGGCCGCCAGTCCTGCACAGCCAGACGCACCTGCTCGAGGATTGCCGCCAGCTTCTTTTGCAGCGTCGCGGCCTCTCGGTCGGAAAGGGAGGCCACATGGAGGTGAATGACGCTGACACGGTCATGTTCCTCGCCGCCGTCCGCCTCTTCCAGCAGCGCCATGACGCCCGCCTTTCCGTGCTTGACGGCGAAGACGGGGTGAACGACCAGCAAGGGTTCCCCGGCTTCCTCGGTGATTTCCGCCAGAGCCGAATCGAAGAGGAAGGGCATGTTGTCGTTGACGAGCGTGATCACCGTCACCGGGCGCCCGTGGCGCAAGACGCGCGGGCTTCGGTCGACCGAAATGACGCTGTCGCCCTTGCGATGGCCCTTGAGAGCCTGCCAGGCCAGTGCCGCGGCCTCCTTCAATGCCGGCTTTTCATAGGCCCCCGTATCCTCGACAGAGGCGTGCTTGAGGAGGAGATGCTGAAAATGATCACCCGCGGTTCCCGGTTGACGGGCCGGTCCGGTGGCCGGCTCCGCTGTCTTCATGTTGGCCGACATCGTGTTTCTCCCTCGCGCCCGCAATTTTCCTGTATCGTAGCAGACAAATCGCGTCTGGCGACTATCTTGAAGACGAATGTGAAGGAGACATGGCGTCATGCCGGAAAAAACGACTGCTCTTGCCCTTGCGCCGGCCGATCCGTTGAGCGAGGCGACGGAAAGCTATTTCGCCAAATGCAAGGAGAAGCTCGGCCTGATCCCGAACGTGCTTCTCGCCTATGCCTTCAACGAGAAGAAACTGCGCGCCTTCACCGACATGTATAACGATTTGATGCTGGGCGATTCGGGGCTTTCCAAGCTCGAGCGGGAAATGATCGCCGTCGCCGTTTCCTCGGCCAACCACTGCTATTATTGCCTGACCGCGCATGGGGCGGCCGTCCGGCAATTGTCGCGCGATCCGGAACTCGGCGAGATGATGGTGATGAACTACCGTGCCGCCGCCCTTTCGCCGCGCCAGAAAGCGATGCTCGACTTCGCCGTCAAGCTGACGGAGCGCCCCGACACTGTCGAGGAAAAGGATCGTGAAGGGCTGCGCGAAGCAGGCTTCTCCGACCGGGACATATGGGACATCGCCTCGGTCGCCGGCTTCTTCAATATGTCGAACCGTGTCGCCGCCGCCGTCGATATGCGGCCGAACGG
>SCRB01000329.1 GCA_004299545.1 Rhizobiaceae bacterium | reverse complement strand
GACCCAATCATGCTCGAGATAATGCCAACGTCCCTTGAGAACGAATCCATGGACGGCCTGGGGATGACGGTGACGGGACAGGATGCCTGCCTTGCGTACCCTCAGGAGGTTGACCCAATAGCCCTGTGACCGGTTGAGGCATAACGGCCGGAACCAGACATTTTCGGCCTGTGGCACCCAAACCCGCTCGTCCTCGGGGAGAGCATCGGGCACCACGATCTCGTTCAGCGCCTCGGCGGGGAAAGGCAGTTGGTAGGGCATGCGTTCGTCCGCATCGTCTTTCTGGCCAGCCATGGCAATCTCCTCTTTTCAAACCGCACTATAACCGCCGTCGACGGGCACGATCGTACCTGTCAGGAAACCTGCCTCCGAGGAGAGCAGCATCGCGGCAATCTTGCCCACATCCCGGGGCGTTCCCCAACGGCCTTGCGGCGTCCGGGCAAGAATGGCGGCCTCCCTGGCAGGATCCTCCCGCAAGCCGCGCGTCATCTCCGTTGCAATCCATCCGGGTGCGACTGCATTCACGCGAATTCCCTCCGGTGCCCAATGTATCGCGAGCGACTTGGTCAGCTGCGCGACGCCGCCTTTCGACGCCGAATAGGCTGGCACCAGCGGGCCTCCGAAGAAGGAGAGCATGGAGGCGATGTTGAGGATTGATCCGCCGGACGCCTTCAGAAGCGGATGGCAGGCGACGCACATACGCATCGTCCCGGTGAGGTTGACCGCTACAACCTGCTCAAATACGGAAAGGCCGTACTCCTCGCCACGCCTGAGGATGCCCGCGCCGTTGACGAGCGCGTCAAGACGATCGAACTTGCCTGTGAATGCGTCCACGGCCGCCTGATCGGTAATGTCGAGCACACAATTCGTCAGCATCCCGGCGGATGGGGCGGCCTCCACCTCCTTGGCCGTCGCCCCCGTGGCGATAACCTGCCAGCCACCTTCGATGAGGGCATCGACGATACCGCGTCCTATGCCGCGCGTGCCGCCCGTGACGACGGCCATCCTGGCCATCGTCATATCCGTCCGAACTCTTTCAGAAGGTCCTCGACAGTCTTGCCTTTAGCAACCCATTGGCGGGTCTTTTCCTCACGCTCGGCCTGCTCTGCCGCCTTTTCGACCACCTCGGCGGCGCGCGCGACCGGCACCACGGTCACGCCCATCAGATCGGCGACGATGAAGTCGCCGGGGTTTACAATAACACCGCCACACTGGATCGGAATGTTCAGGGAGAGTTCCTCTTTGCGACCCGAAAACATCGTATGCGTGCCGCGCGGCGTAATCGCCCGGGTCCAGATCGGCCAGCCGATATCCTCCAGTTCGTCCGTATCGCGCCCGGCCCCGTCGACGATCATCGCCCGGATGCCGCGGTTTCTGGCCAGCCCGCCCATGAGGCCGCCGCAGACGGATGTATTCGGATCCCCGCCCGCATCGACGACGATAATGTCTCCCGGTTTTCCCGCTTCAAGCGCCTTGAGCGGATCGACCAGGTCGCCCTTCGACAGCTGAACGGTAAGCGCCTGGCCTGTGACCTTGGCGCGGAACGCCGGCTTGATGGCGCTGTCCATGACCCCTGTACGGTATTGCACGTCGGCAAAGACGGCCGATGCCGAAAGGCATTTCACCACAGTGTCGAAACGCGCGAGAAGATCCGGCCTCCGATCGAAATCGTTGAATATCTTCAGCATCTCACGAACTCCCTTTCATATTGGCAGACACCAGCGCGCCGGCATTGACCGGGAAGCGCGGTGGTTGGCCGGTCAGCACCCGGGCCACTTCGCCGGCTGCGGTCTGGCGGGCGGTGAAAATCGACTCCTCGGAGTAATAGGCGACGTGAGGGGTCACAATGACATTCGGCAGTGAAAAGATGGGGTTTTCGGCCGGCGTCCAATGGGCGCGCTTGGCCGGTTCCTCTTCCGGATCGTCCAGTCCCGCGCCCGAGACACGCCCGTCGACGAGAGCCTCGTAGAGGGCCTTGTTGTCGATCGTCGGACCACGCCCCGTATTGACGATGATTACACCCGGCTTGACGCGGGACAGCTCGTCATCGGACAGGAAATGCCGCGTCTGCGGCGTCATCGGCGCCTGCATGACGATATAGTCGGATTGCGATAGCAATTCGTCCTTCGAGACACGCTTCACGCCGTAGCGGGCCATCTCGTCGGCTTCGACATGCGGATCATAAGCGATGAGCCTTGGACCGAACACATGCGCGCGCTCCGCTATCGCGCGGCCGATCCGTCCGAACGAGACGATGCCCATTACCCGGTCGCGGACACGGTAGACCGGACGCGCGGCCTGCCAGTGCCATACGCCCTGATGCGTCGACCGGTCATAGGCCGGAAGCCTGCGTACCAGCGACAACCACAGCGCAATCGCGTGGTCGGCTACCTCTTCGGTGCAATAATCCCGGACGTTCGTCACCAATATGCCGCGTTTCGTAGCCGCTTCGACATCGACGATATCAACGCCGATGCCATAGCGGGCAATCACCTTGCACCGGGTCATGGCTCCGATCGCGGCGCGCCCCACGCGCGCATACTGATTGATAACGGCGTCGCAATCCGCGACCTCCGGGATCAGTTCTTCTTCATGCTTGGCCTGAAGGCCGACCACCCTCGCGCCGATCGGCTCGAGGATCCCGCGCTCGATATCCAGGTCGCCATAGTCGTAGTCGGCAATGACGACCTTCCACCGTTCCGTCATATCCCTTCCTCCGCCCCTCAGATGTAGGCGCCAGCGGAATAGGTCAGTTCGTAGGAGTGGCTGTAGAGTTCGAAAACGTTGCCGAACGGATCCTCGCAATAGACCATCCGGTAAGGCTTCTCACCGGGATAATAGTAGCGGACCTGGCGCATCCGCTGCCTGCCGCCGAGGCGCTCGATGACTTTCACCCGCTCTTCGAGGTCCGCGTCCTGAATGCAGAAATGGAACAGTCCCTGCCGCCAATATTCGAACGGCCTTTTCTCCGCTTTCGTGGCCGGAAACTCGAACAGTTCCAGACCGATCCCGTCGCCTGTCGAAAGATGCGCGATCCGGAAGGAGCCCCAGCCTTCGCCGAAGACGTCGTCGCACATCTGGCCGATGGCGCTGTCGTCGTGGCGGAT
>SCRB01000040.1 GCA_004299545.1 Rhizobiaceae bacterium | reverse complement strand
CACGCCTGCAGCAGGCGGTGGTGCTGTTCGGCCTGCCGAAGGCTGAGGTGGTGCGGCGGCTGATCCGGGCCTCCGTTCAGGCGGGGCCGGCGCTGTCGGCAGAGAACACGCGCGCGGTCGTCGAGCTTGCGCAGCAGGTACGCCGGGTCGGCAGCAACCTTTCGCAGGTGCTGCGGGCCATTCATCATGGCCAGGCCGTCGGGATCGAAGAGAGCGAACCCGTCTGGCGAGGTCTGCACGAGGTCGTTGCGGCGATCAACGAGGAATTGACCGAGATGACGGCCGCCTATGGATCGAAACTTCGTCGGCAAGCCGGATTGGCACTGCCAGAGGGGATTTCCGGCGAGGAGAACGACGCATGAATCGTGCCGCGCAAATCGCGTGGTGGGCGCGACAGGTCGCGGATACCTGTCGTGCCGTTGACGTCGCCCGGGAGTGTCGTCACCGCCCGCGTCCATTGGTGGAATGCGTAGATGAGCTGAAGCGCGGTCGCGGGCGGGTCGCATCGCTGCCCAAGGCGCCGGCGGCGCACAAAATCATCCGTGGCGAGACCATCACCGGCTATTTGGATGAGGAGCGGAAGCGGTCTTTGCCGGTCAGCAGTTCTGGCGGCGGATCGAATCCCGTGGCATCACCCCGTGTGGGTGAACAGCCGACATCGATTGCGGGCGGCATGGGCGGCCGGGCAGCAGGGCAGGGCGCCACTGGCCGCGCGCGCCTTCTCGCCGCCGGCTATCAGCCCGCAGTAGTCAAGGTGCTTTCCTATGCGCGCGGGGTCACGCGCGTGACGAAGACCGGGCAATATGTGCAGCGCGAGGACGTTCCGCTGGAAACCCATGATGGGCGCATGCTGGCGGACCGCGAAACGGTTGCCGAGGAGGTCAGGGCCTGGGCGCCGTCATTCTCGAAGCGTGCCGAGAGCCAGGATGTCGGCGCCGTCCGTCTGACCCTCAAGGGCGTTAAGGACACGGAGAACGGTCGAGAAACCTACGAGAAGGCGATCGCAGCGGGTTTTACCGGTCATCGTTATGCCTATCGCCTTGATCCGGCGCCTTCCGGTGACCCCGAGGCACGTCTGGTCGTGGCTCTGGCCGGTCCGTCAAAGGAGAGGTTTCGCGTGCGCCATGAGCAGATCGGCGAGGCGGAACACGGCTTTGTCCGGAAGCGGTTCGACATCGCCTCGGAAGCGCGTATCAAGGAGCGGATCGAGGTCGCGACCGGTATCGGCGCTCAGGCGATCCATGTCTCGCCCGGAATGACCAACCATGGACGCAACGGTGTGACCTATCGGCTGAATACGCTCGTGGAGCATGGAGAGGCGAAAGACGACCGAGGCAAAATCATCGCCAATGTCGCCGATGCCCGCCTTGCCGCGCGTGAATGGGGACCGTCGCTGCGCTCGCAATCGGTGCGCGACACCATGCACCTGATGCTGTCAGCCAAGGCGGGCACCGATGTCGAGGCGCTGAGGCGGACGGCACGCGCCTTCCTCCAGGATCGTTTCGGCGACCACAAGTTCATGTTCGGCGTGCATGTCGACAAGGAAACCGAGGGCCATATCCACGTCCATGCCGTCATCGCGGTCAAGAGCGAGTCCGGCCAGAGAATTCATCCCGGACCCGAGACGTTCCGGGAATGGCGGCAGGTTTACGCGCAGCATGCCCAGGCGGAAGGTCTGCGGATCGTGGCGACATCTGCCCACGAGCGCACCTCGTCGCAAAGCTATGGCCCAAAGGACAAGGCGATCGTCGAAGCAGCCGAGCGGCCGCGTCCGTCGCGCGAAGCCCGCGACCGGGCCTATGCGGCCGATCCCGTCAATCGCCGGCTGATCCAGAGCGCCCGCCAACGGATCGCCACGGCACGAACGAACCCCATCCGCCTTCCGCTCTCTGCGCCGGCGCGAAAGGCTGTGAACGAAAGCGTACAAGCCTGGCGCATGGTTGCCCGGCTGTTCCGCGGCAAC
>SCRB01000328.1 GCA_004299545.1 Rhizobiaceae bacterium | reverse complement strand
TCGCTTGTACGGTCGACCTCATGCTCAGGGCAACAGCCTCCCAGCATATATATGATTGGCAGTATTCCCGTGGCACCGAGAAAGGACAAACGGACCCCGCTGGATGAACAGAGGCGCGGGATGGCTCCTAGCGGGCGTCGGCTTTGTTGGCGGATGCAGCCATCATGACAGACACATCCCGAATGCCTGGTTTCTACGCCCCGGCGCTCGGAAGCTTCGGTCGGCTAGGTCTTAGAGCCGGTCCTTCGCACTGGCCGGCGCCAGCCCGAGTCGACAGCAGGTTTTAAGAAAGGTTCGAGGCCACCGGAACGACTGGGATCGGGGCGCCAAACGGACGTCTAGGGATTCGTTGAGCCCGAACTCTTCCGGATGTGAAGGGTTGACCCTTCTCGGACGTTTCCGGAACAGATCACTCAGCCGAAAGCCACGTCAGAAGCGGCCGCGCGGGCGACGTATGGCGCTCGCCGTACGGAGTTTACCTACACAACGGAACGCACCCAGTCGGCGAAGACCATGATCAAGCGCTTCTGAGGATGTTCGGGCAAATAGAGCAGGTAGTAACCCAAACCCGGCAGTGAGAGTTCGTGCGCCTTCACCAATTCGCCCCGATCGAGCTCCGGCGCCAGAATAACGTCGCTGCAGATCGCCACACCCTGTCCGGCCAGAACCGCGGCGATTGCATGTGACTCCTCACGGAAGCTGAGTTGGCAGGTCTCCGCGTCGCGTGGCAGGCTCGGGTCGAGCTCGCGCGCCGCTTTCCACCAGCGCCGCCACGTAGGGATCTCGGCGTCTGTTTTCATCCAATCATAATGGATGCGTGGCAATCGGCACATCTCGGCGGGCTCGGTAAGAGATCTTCTGTCAGGAAGCAGGTCGCGGCGGCAAACCGGAACATAGGTATCGCGAAACAGCTCCTGTGCGACGTATCCGCTGGGCATTCGCCGGCCGTAGCGGATCGCCACGTCGGCCTCTCCGCTCGCGAGGTTCAAAGTGCGGTCGGTCCCAATCACCTCTAGCGCAATCCGAGGCTGGGTTTCGCGCCATTTCGGAAGACGTGGCACCAACCAGCGGCTGGCGAAGGCGTTTGGCGTGGTAACGCGCAAGGTCTCGCTCGACGTTATGCCGGAGACGTTCGCAAGCGCGGTGGCGAAAGTGTCAAGCCCGTCTCGCAGGATGGGGAACAGAAGTTCGCCGGCGGCGGTCAGGCGAAGGGGGCGCGGCCGGCGAAAAAACAAGGATTGGCCGCAGATATCCTCCAGCAGACGGATTTGATGACTGATGGCAGTCGGCGTGACGCCGAGTTCCGCCGCGGCGAGCCGAAAGCTCAAATGCCGGGCGACACTCTCAAAGGCTCGCAACGCATTGAGCGGCGGCAGCTTCCTCATCGCTCTATTGTAGATGAATTGAGTTCACCCAGCACCTGATTTCTTCGATTTTGCCAGTGCGTCCCCCTCGTGGGAAACTGAGCGCACATCCAACAGGAGAACGGACATGCAGCCCGAGGTCATGACGGCCAGGCCAATTCAGGACGGCTCTCCGCGGGAAACAGCTCGGCTTCGCCGGACGCTTCGCGGGGAACTGGTACTGCCGACCGATCCCGCCTACGCGCAGGCGCGGCAAGTATGGAACGGCCTTGTCGACAAGCGACCAGGCGCGATCGCCTATTGTGCCGGCACCGACGACGTGGTCGCGGCACTTTCCTTCGCGCGGGAAAATACAATGCCGCTCTCGGTGCGCAGCGGTGGCCATAACGTGGCCGGGAACTCCGTCTGCGAAGGCGGGCTTGTCATCGACCTGTCGCGCATGAAGAACAGGTCGGTGGACGACAAGCGGCGCGTTGCCTGGGCCGAAGCCGGGCTGACGCTCGCCGAATTCGACGGCGCGACGCAGGTCTGCGGTCTGGCGACGACCATGGGCGTGAATGGGGACACGGGGATAGCCGGACTGACGCTGGGCGGCGGCTTCGGCAAGCTTGGACGACGTTTCGGGCTCGCCTGCGACAATCTCCTGTCCGCGGAAATCGTCACGGCCGACGGCAGGGTGCTTCGCGCGAGCGCCGACGAGAATCCGGATCTCTTCTGGGGGCTACGCGGCGGCGGCGGAAATTTTGGCATCGTCACCAGTTTCGAATACCGGCTTCACCCGATCGGGACGGAGGTTCTCGCCGGTTCCATCGTCTTCCGGGAAGCAAAGGCACGTGATGCACTGAGGTTCTATGACGAGTTTGCGCGAACGGCGCCGGACGAGCTTAGTCTCGACGCGGCCCTGGTAACGGCTGCCGGCGAACGGATGTTTTCGATCTCCGTCTTCCATTCGGGCTCCTCCAGGGAGGCCGAGATGGCGATCGCGCCGCTCCTCGCCTATGCGCAAAGCAAAGCGTCGAACGAGAGCCTCGGGCGAGTGCCCTATCTGCAGGTGCAGTCCGCCGGCGACGCCTTATTTCCACGCGGACGCCGTTATTCGTGGAAGGCTCAATTCATGCGCGAACTGAGCCAGGACGCGATCGACACTCTCCTGGACGTCTACAGCAAGGCTCCGAACGATAACGCGCTGATCGTGCTTCAGCAGGTCGGTGGCGCCATTTCCCGTGTTCCTGTCTCGGAAACGGCCTATGCATGCCGGAATGCCGAATTCGACTGCTTTCCGATCGCTATCTGGGACGATCCGGCTAAGGACGAGATCAATATCGGCTGGGTTCGCGAGGTGTGGGCCGCAGTGAAGCCCTTCTCCACCGGCGCCGTCTACGTGAACAATCTCGGCAACGAAGGCGAGGAGCGCGTCAAGGCGGCCTATGGCCCGAACTACCAGCGGCTTGTCGCGCTGAAGAGCAAATACGACCCGACGAACATATTCTGCCTGAATCAGAACATAAGGCCGAGAACGGCCGGCTAGCCACGTCCACACCGCCTATCACGGTTTGGCGAGGTTCCGAGCCAATGCACAAGTGGTATCGCCACCCGTTTGAACAGGTGTCTATTCCACCTTCAGAAGTGCGAAGCTTAGGCTCCTCAAACAAGGAGCCCAGCATGTCCCACTACGATCTGAGCAATGAGCCAACGCGCCTTAGCGGAGAGGTGCAAGATACTGGCACGAAATAGCGCTGGGGCGCTCGGTGGGCCTCTATGTCGATTCCGGGGACGTCCAGTTATGATGGCGGTTACACCGAATACATTGAGCGCACCGGACAGGAGGCGCCTGGCCTGCGCAGCCGAGCGTTCGGCGGGCTCAGCCTGGACGCTTCGGTTTGCCCTTGTGCTTGTGGCTATGATCGCGATCCGCAGGTTGGGCCTTGCCACGGTGCGCCGGCTTCCCGCCTTTGCCGAATTTCGGCTTCGCCCGCCACAGCGGTGTCCTAGCCACCTCTCCGAGCGGTGCTATGACGATCCCCCGCTCGGTGCTGCCGGGTCGGTTGATCTGCTCCGCGAAGCCGGCCGCCTTGTCGCCAGCGATCTCGAATCGGGTTTCCGTGTCGTCGATCCTGATCGAGCCGACGTCGCGCCTCGACACGCCGCCAGCCTTGCAGATCATCGGCAGCAGCCATTTCGGGTCCGCGCGCTGCTTTCGTCCAAGCGACAGCGAGAACCAGATGCCTCCCTCCATATCCGGTCCGCGAGGCTCACGCGCCGGCACCGGACCGCGCTCTTTCTCGGTCCGCCCGTCGTGCCTGGGCTTTCTCGCCGGCATGTCGGTGACCGGCAGCGGAGAGAGGTCCTCCGGCACAGGGCGGGCCGACAGCTGCTGGCGCAGGAAAGCCGCCGCGATGCGCTCGGGGGCGGCCTTCCCCAACAATTCCGCCACGAACGGCGCTTCCAAGTCGTTAGGCTCGTCGGCAGAGAACACCGCGTCAAGGATTTCCCTGCGGTAGCGCGCCTCGATCTCGGCGATGCCGGGCGCGTCACGCACGAGCGCCGTCAGCTTGGCCAGCGAGAGCACGCGTTGCGCCGCGCCGCGCCTGTTCTCGGGCACGATGAGCACGCACACTCCCTTGCGGCCTGCACGCCCCGTTCGGCCGGACCTGTGGAGCAGCGTCGCCGGATTGCTCGGCACGTCCGCATGAATGACGAGGTCCAGGTTCGGCAGGTCGATGCCGCGGGCCGCGACGTCGGTCGCCACGCATACCCGCGCCCTGCCGTCGTGCATCGATTGCAACGCGTTGGACCGCTCGGATTGCGCCATTTCACCCGAAAGCGCGACTACCAGGAAGCCGCGGTTGACAAGGCGTGCGGTGAGGTGGCGCACCGCCTCGCGCGTGTGGCAAAACACCAGCGCGCTCGTGCTGTCGGAGTTGAGCAGCGTGTTGATGATGGCGTGTTCACGCTCGTCGCGCCGTACCAGCATCATCTGATACTCGATGTCGGCGTGCTGGCTGGTCGCTGCGGTCGCTGCTATGCGCAGCGCATCTCTCTGGAAGGTCTTTGCCAATTCGGCGATGCCGCGTGGCACCGTCGCCGAGAACATCAGCGTCCGACGTTCCGCCGGAGCCGCACCGAGGATGAATTCGAGGTCCTCGCGGAACCCCAGGTCCAGCATTTCATCGGCTTCGTCGAGCACCACCGCGCACAGCGCGCCAAGGTCCAGTGCCCCCTTGGCGATATGGTCGCGCAGGCGTCCCGGCGTGCCGACCACGAGATGCGCGCCACGCTCCAGCGCGCGGCGCTCCTTGCGCATGTCCATGCCCCCGACGCAACTCGCCGTCTGGATCTGCGTCGCCGCGTAGAGCCAGTCGAGTTCCCGCTGTACCTGGATCGCCAGTTCGCGTGTCGGCGCGATGATCAGTCCGAGAGGTCGTCCGGCCGTCTCGAATCGTTCCGCACCGCCGAGCAGCGTCGAGGCGATGGCGATGCCGAAGGCGACCGTTTTGCCCGAGCCGGTTTGCGCTGAAACCAGCAGGTCGGCCTCAAGGTGACCTACATTAGCCATCTCTATCTGGACCGGCGTCAGATGGCTGTAGCCTTTCGCCTCGAGAGCGGAAGCGAGGGCAGGGTGAATGGGAACCGGAAATTCTACGTTGTCGGTCGGCGTCATGATTGCGGCCTCTGTAACGAAGCCGCATACCACGCCGGCCGCTGGGTGCCTACTGACTGCTGAATGGCGGCGCGACCTCAATTTTGCCCTAGTGATCTCCGCTCTCGGACAGTGGCGGGATCGGCTTCTGTGGCCGCTATGAGGCGCAGTGCTGCGGCAGTCCAGGGGCCGATTCCAGACAGTCCGGTTCCGGAGATATTGGATCAATAAGCTGACGTTCAGGAATCCGACCTGATGGGCGAAATCGCT
>SCRB01000327.1 GCA_004299545.1 Rhizobiaceae bacterium | reverse complement strand
ACTTGTCGAGCTGATCGGCGGAAATGCCCAGCACCGTGGCGCCGTACTTCCGGTAGTCGGGCATGGCGCTGGCGAAATCGTGCGCCTCGATCGTGCAGCCCTTCGTGAAGGCGGCTGGATAAAAATACAGAACGACCGGCCCCTTCTTGAGGGCGGCGTCAAGTGAAAAAGTGAACACCTTGCCGCTTTGCGTCGCCTGAACGGTGAAGTCGGGCGCGGCCGCGCCAACGGCCAGTGCCGCCACGGCGGGCAGCGGCGCCGCGATCAGCGCAGCGCTCAGCGCGCGCGCCGCCAGGTTGTGAAAGACAGTGGGTTTCATGGCGGATCTTCACCTCCGCTCGTCAGAAATAGGTAACAGCCACACCCGTGAATCATACCGCCTGCGTCGTCGCGTGGCCACGCATTGCCGGAAATGCGCTCGCGGCTTCGCCGCGCCGAAATGCTAGACTTGGCTTCATCAATGTGAGCGACGATGAAGAGTCTGGACCTCCGGCAGCAGCAGCGCGCGCTTCTCGACAATATCCCCGACATGGCCTGGCTGAAGGACCGGGAATGTCATTACCTCGCGGTCAACACGGCATACTTGCGAGTGCTCGGCGTGGCCGAGGAGGAAGTGCTCGGCAGAACGCCACGGGAAGTTTGGTCACCGGAAATCGCGGAAGTCTATCTGCGCAGTGACCAGGCCGTGCTGAGAAGCGGGCGGCGGCGACGGTACGAAGAAACCCGTCCCAGCCCGGATGGCGGTTTGCGGTGCTTCGAAACGATCAAATCTCCAATCCGCGATGAGAACGGGCGTATCGTCGGCACGGTGGGCATCTCTCGCGATATCTCTGAACGCAAAGCCGCCGAGGATGAACTGGTCGCCTCACGTGCGGAACTGCGCGCGCTGTCACATTATCTGCAGAAGGTGCGGGAGGAAGAGCGCAAGCGCATCGCGCGCGAGCTGCACGATGAGCTCGGCCAGACGCTAACCGCCATGAAGATGGATCTCGGCTGGCTGCGCGAGCATCTGCCGGGCCAGCAATACGGCGCCCGTACCGAACGTCTGATCGGTCTGGTCGATCGATCGGTGGCCGACCTCAGACGCATTGCTTCCGACCTGCGCCCCTTGATTCTCGACGAGCTGGGACTGGTGTCGGCGATGCATTGGCTGGTCGATAAGGTAGCGGCGCATAGCGACCTGGACATCGATCTTACTTTCGACCGGGAGGATCTCACATACGATGCGGAGACGAGCACAGCGGCGTTTCGCATCGTGCAGGAAGCCCTGACGAATGTCGTGCGCCATAGCGGTGCGCGCACCGTGACGATCAGCGCATACCACGCGCAGGAGCGCCTCCACATCGAGATTCTCGACGATGGCCGCGGATTGCCGCCCGTCGCTACGTCCAGGCGGTTCGACCGGCATGGTCTGCTGGGAATGGACGAGCGCGCACGTATGCTTGGTGGCACGGTATCGGTTGGAAACGTGCCCGACGGTGGCGTTCGGGTCTGCGCGATCTTGCCCCTGGCATCACGTGGAGCGGTGTCATGATTCGTCTCATCATTGCGGATGATCACACGATTTTCAGGGAGGGTTTGAAACAAATCCTCGCAGAGGAGATCGACCTGGCACTCGTCGCGGAGGCCGCGAACGGCATCGAACTGCTGGCGCGTCTTGGTGAAGTCGCCTGCGATATTGTGTTATTGGATCTCTCGATGCCCGGCCATAGTGGCATCGCGCTGGTACGCGCCGTGGGCGAAGTTCCCGGCGGACACCGGATCGTCGTGCTGAGCATGCACGAAGAGCGTCAGTACGTCGCGGAATCGCTCAAAGCGGGTGCGGCTGGTTACGTTACGAAAAACAGTGCGTCCGATCAACTGCTGACGGCCATCCGTAAGGTATTTCGCGGAGAGATCTTCGTAAGCGCCGCTGTGCCGCTACCGGTGCCCGGCCAGCTGCGCGCGGAGGGGGGAGGGCTACCGCACACACGTTTGACGCCGCGCGAACGCGAGGTGTTCGACCTGCTCATCGCGGGGCGGAAATTATCGCGTATTGCGCGAGACCTCAACCTCAGCATCAAAACCGTCAGCACCCATAAATCCAATCTACTCCTCAAAATGGGTGCCGAAACCACTGCGGATCTCGTCCGGTATGCACTGCGGCACGATCTCGGTTGACTGGCTTTCGCTACCTGGGTGAAGGGTGCTTCTTCCCGCCGTGAGTAGGCGGGAAGATACGGCGTCGCTTCGCCCACGTGCTACTTGAACGGGATCAATGCGGCGCGCCGGCGATGATCCAATCCACGACCACTTTAATGTCGGCATCGGAAATGCCGGCGTTGGGCGGCATCGCGATCGGCCCGTACACGCCCTGGCTGCCTTCCTTGATATGCTTCGTGAGAAGCGCGGCGACGTCGGCCTCGCCCTGGCGTTTTTTCGCCACTTCCGTGTAGGCTGGGCCGATGATTTTC
>SCRB01000326.1 GCA_004299545.1 Rhizobiaceae bacterium | reverse complement strand
CCGATCTCGCCGCGAGGTCCGCGCCGTCGGGCAGCAGAAGCAGCACGTCGACGTCGGAATACGGGAACATACATGTGGGATACGACGAACAGCGCGACCGAAGCTTTTCTCCAGAACGCCGGCATCACCAACTGGGGGCCGTATATTTTCGCTGCGGTGTTCTACGTCGTGATGGCGGTCCTGATCGGCTTCGCCATCTTCCTCATCGTCCTGTCGAAGATGTTCATGTGGCTCCTGCTGGCGCTGGCACCTCTTTTCGTCATCCTGCTTCTCTTCGGCGTGACGTCGCGCTTTTTCAGCGGCTGGCTGGGCTCGCTGGCGCAATATTTCCTGGTGCAGGTGCTCGTCTACGCGTTCCTCGCCTTTTATATTTCCCTGATCCAGCAATCGATCGACACGCTGAACGGCGTCGCCAATAGCAAATCCGCGACCTGGGCAACGATCGGACCGGTGGTTCTCCTCGCCATTATCGGCATTCTGCTGCTCAGCCAGATCAATAATATGGCGGCCGCGATTGCGGGCGGCATTCCGATTTTCGCACCACGCCCGGGCGCCGTGCTTGCCACTGCGTCGGGCTACAGATTGGGAACGGCGGCGAACCGGATGCGCCTTGCCTTCCGCAATCCGTTGAATCCCGCCTCGATGTCCCGACACGAGGAGCTCGTTGCCCGCCAGCGGGCCCGCGTTGGTCTCCGCGCGGCAAGCTGGGCGCAGTCTCCGGAGTTCCGTCGCCTGGCCGACCAGCTGCGCAATCCCGGCGCGCCGCCGTCGCCGCAAAGCGGGGGAGGTCGCAAATGACGGAAGCCGCCACCGAACCACCGCGAGTCGATCCGCGCTATTATGCCGATGGCGTGACATGGGAATACAACATTGCGCGCCGCAACCGCAATTCGCGCACGCTCGCCTGGATCGTGGCAGCGATGATGACGCTGGTCGCGCTCACGGCGCTCGGCATCATCGCGCTCCTGGTGCCGCTCAAGACCTATGAGCCCTATATGGTGGTCGTCGACAAATCGACAGGCTTCGTCGAGGTCAAACGGCCGATGGCCGAGGGCCCGCTGACACAGGACGAAGCCATCACGATGTTCAACGTCGTGCGCTACATCAAGGCGCGGGAGACCTATGACCCAAAAGCGCTGAAGGACAATTTCGAGCTGGCGCAGTTGCTCGCCACAGGCGACGCGGCACGCGAGCTTGCCGAACTCTATTCGCCCGCCAACCCGACAAATCCGGTGAAGCTCTTCGGTACCCGTACCGAGGTCAGCGTCGACATCAAATCGGTGACCTTTCCGAACAGGCGCACAGCATTCGTCCGGTTCGCGACCGAGGAGAAATCCGCGACCGATACCGTCACGCGCAACTGGGTCGCGCTGGTCCGTTTCCGATACACATCGGCGCCGATGCGCAATGAATGGCGCTTTGAAAACCCCCTCGGCTTCCAGGTCCTCGAATACCGCCGCGACCAGGAAACCCTGCCGTCGGCCGCCACGAAGGAAGAGGCCCGGCCATGATGGCGCGCTGCCTCTTCCTTGTTCTCGTCATGGCGTTTCCAGCCGGTAGGGCGCTCGCGGAAGCGATGCCGCGTCCCGGCCATCTCGATCCTCGCATTCGCAGCGTCGTCTACAATCCGAACAATGTCACCGCGATCGACGCCACCTACGGCACCTCGACCATGATCGAGCTTCAGCCGGACGAAAAGATCGAAACGATCGCGATCGGCGACTCGATCGCCTGGAAGGTCGAGCCGAACCGCGCCGGCAACATCATCTTCGTGAAGCCTGTCGCAAAGAAGGCCTTCTCGAACCTGAACGTCGTCACAGACAAGCGGATCTACAGCTTTGTCCTGCGCTCGAACACGCGCCCGCCGCCACATCAAATCTATGTCGTGCGCTTCCGCTTTCCGGACGACACTGTGAGCGCGAAGCTCCTCGCCGAAGCGCGGGAACGCGCGGCCTATCCCAATCTGAAGGGTTTCAACGTCGCCGACGCCAACAGCGACTATGGCTACAAGGGATCCTCGCTGAACAAGCCCGTTGCGGTCTTCGACGACGGTGTCAAGACATGGTTCCGCTTCGCAGGGCAGACACCGGCGATCTATACCGTCGACCGGCACCGCAATGAAAGCCTTGTGAACTATCGCACCGAAGGTCCTTATGTGGTCGTCGACGCGGTTTCACCGCAATGGACCCTGCGCAACGGAGCCGAGTCGACCTGCATCTTCAATCTCAGGCGGACCAGCCTCCATGAACCAAGCGGTCTTGAGCCTTACGCGCCGCGACGCGTCAGCTCCTCGATGCCGAGCAGAGGGTGATCTCGATGCCCTCCCAGGAAGAGCATCGCAATTTCGAGCTCGAGGCCGCGGCGGCGACATCCGTTGCCCGCCCGAGAACG
>SCRB01000325.1 GCA_004299545.1 Rhizobiaceae bacterium | reverse complement strand
TAAGCTCGCCTCCGGAAGCTTGTCTCCTACGGCAATGGTCATGGAATGTTCTCCTGCTCAGGTTTATAGGGAAAAGCGGCCGGTTGGCTGTCCACACGGCCTAACCCGCCAGCGGCGCTGTGTCTATAAATCTCCCGCCACGGCTTGACCGCCCTGAAGGACGAGCGTGTAGGGGATCCTGGGCGCGCCGGCGGCAATATCGCCCGCGAGCACCGGGACGGAGAAGGCCACCTTGCCGCTTTCGCTGCCGATGCGCTTGGGAGGGCCGAAGGAATAGCCTTCCGGCGCGGCGACGAAAAGCTCCGCCGCTGCATTCGGCTTGGGCAACGTCGCGCTGACGGAAAGGGCGGCAGGCGTCTTTTTGGCCTCGATCGCGTTGAAATCTTCCCTGGGCGCGGCTGGAAGCGCGGCGAATGTCTCCGCAACGGTTGCCGCATCCGTGAGATCGTCGGCGTCCTTACCCGGATCGACGGCAAGCTGCGCCTGAAAAGGCACGCAGATGCTCTGGCAGACGCCGATGAAGACTTTCGCGTCGAGTTCCATCGGCTTCGACGGATCTGTCGCCTTGAGGGTAAGGCCGAAGCGAACCGGTTTCTTGTAGCCTGCCCATATCCCACCTTCATCGCTGAAGCGGTGGGGCGCGGGATAGGCTACATCGACGCTCGAGACGTTGCGGCTGTCGGAAAAGTCGATCCGCGGCGGAACGCCGGCATCTCCCGGATCCCGCCAATAGGTCTTCCATCCCGGCGCGAGTTCGATCGAGAGGGCACCCTTCACCCGTCCTTCCGCATCGGGCCCGCCACTGGTCACCAGCCTTACCTTCACCCCGGTTCCCGCCGCCCATGGCGACGACGCGGCTACGGCCGGCCGGCTGAACGGTGCCGCTGAAGCAAGGAGGCTGGCGAATGCGATGAATTTCCACATCGGCGGACACTTCCCGCATATCCCCGTCTTGGCAAGATGGGATCGGAGAGAAAGCTTCATTTTTGCGTGACACCGGCGTCCGGCCGGGAATCCGGATTTCCGGCGAATCCCGAATCCACCGAACGAGATGGTTTTCGACCTTCGCCACCTTTCCTGCCGGGCGGAAAGAGGCTAGCCTCCAACCCATGGATTTGCGCGACCTTAGGAAGGCACCCCAGAAACCCGGTTTTCTCGACAACCAGTTTCTGATCGCGATGCCGGGCATGAAGGACGACCGGTTCGCTCGCACCGTCATCTATATCTGCGCGCACAGCGCGGAAGGTGCGATGGGCCTCATCATCAATCAGGTCCAGCAGATGGGCTTTCCCGATCTTCTCGTCCAACTGGGCATCCTGAAGGAAGAGGAAACGATCAGGCTGTCGCCGGGTACCCGCGACCTGGTGGTTCGGCATGGCGGCCCCGTCGACCGCAGCCGCGGCTTTGTCCTCCATTCGGACGATTATACGGTCGAATCCTCCATGCCCGTTTCGGAAGATGTCTGCCTGACGGCGACCGTGGACATCCTGCGTGCCATTTCCTCGGGGCGCGGCCCACGGCAGGCGCTGATGGCGCTTGGCTATTCGGGCTGGGGTGCCGGTCAGCTTGAACAGGAAATCGCCGACAATGGCTGGCTGACCTGCCCGGCCGATTCCGGGCTTCTGTTCGACGGCGACATCGAGCGCAAATATGACCGCATCCTTGCCTCGATCGGCATTGACCTCGCGCATCTGAGCCACGTCGCCGGACACGCCTGAGGGCGTGGAAAACGGCACCTATTCCGTTGCCATCACGTCTGCGCCATCGGGAATTGCTCCTTGAGCATCCTCAGGATCGCATCGCTCGTGATGGGTGCGCCGAACATGAAGCTCTGCACATATTCGCAGCCGATCTGGCGAAGCTGAAGCGCGTCGCTCTCGTCCGAAACGCCCTCGGCGACGACGGAAAGGCCGAGGTCGTGCGCCATGCTGACGATCGACTTCAGGAGTACCGCGCCCTTCGGGCTGGCATCGTCGATGAAGCTCTTGTCGATCTTGATCGTGTCGAAGGGGAAGCGGGTGAGATAGGCGAGGGAGGAATAGCCGGTACCGAAATCGTCGAGCGAAAGCCCGATCCCCAGATGTTTCAGTTTGCTCAGGACGCGCGCCGATTGCTCCGGATTGTCCATGACGAGGGATTCGGTCAATTCCAGGCGAAAACAGCGCGGTTTGATGGCCGCACGCGAAATCACCGAGCGCACGTCATTGACGAGGTCGCGCCGAATCAACTGGCGGCTGGAAAGGTTCACCGACACCGAGAGCGGCATGTCGCCGACCTGCTTTTGCCACATGACCAGATCGTCCGCCGCCTGCTGCATGGCGAACAGGCCGAGCGGCACGATGAGGCCGCAGCTTTCCGACAGAGGCACGAAATCCGCGGGCGGTATGGTCCCCCGTCGCGGATGCTCCCATCGCAAAAGCGCCTCGAAGCCTGCAACCGAGCGGT
>SCRB01000324.1 GCA_004299545.1 Rhizobiaceae bacterium | reverse complement strand
CTATAATTGCCAAGCTGGAATTCGATAGATGATTCTGGAGAAACCGTCCACCGCACGGAGTTCAGTATAGGTTGCGCTTGGCATCTGGCGGGCTTCTTGACCTTCCCTTTGCTGGAAGGTGCATAATACGCGCATACGAAAGGAAACGGCGCGATGCGTCAGCTCAGCCCCTCACTCGATCGCTCCATCCTGGGGGCATTGGAAGCCGCGTATAGCGCTGGAAGATCGGACGTCGCGGAGCATCTGCTATGCGCGCTTGAGTGTCTCTGCGACGAGGCAGGCGAGACAACAGCTGTCGACGAGGCGTACCGTATCGTCTGCTCCGATCACAGCCGTGGGAGCAAACGGTTGTGGCACTCTCGTCATGATCTGAAGACATAGCTCTTTTGCAGAGGTTCGGTTGCGAATATGACAGATCCGTTTTTCCCGAAACAGGCTGAACTGCATTCCGAGATCACCTGCCCACAATGCGGCCATCGCCGGGTCGAGCAGATGCCGACTGATGCATGCCAATACTTCTATGAGTGCGAGGCATGCCGTACGCTTCTGCGTCCGCGGGCCGGCGACTGCTGCGGTTTTTTTGCAGTTACGGCTCCGTTCCGTGCCCGCCGGTTCAGCTCGAAAACGACGAATTCGACGATCATTGCTGTGGCCGCTGACCCGATCCGCGGCAGACTAACCGGTCGCTGGCGATGAACGCCTTAGGATCGTTCTGCGCGGTACCAACGTTGACGCCCGCCGAGTGACGATAAATACGCGGATACCATTGCGGTCGTGCGGAATGGTTTCGCTCAAAACCGGGTGGTGAGACGGGTGAGCCACATGGGTGAGACGTTGACCAGAAACGTCTCCAGATCCTTGTCGAGGCCGGTGAGGATCAACACTCCGATCACGGCGAGTAGAACACCCAAAATCGCCTTCCCGCCTTGCCCTATGCGCAGAACCTTGCTTCGCCACCGCATCGTCGCTTCACGTGAGGCAAGCCCGAGGACGAGCAAGGGGAGTACCGCGCCTATTCCGAACACAATCATCACGGCAGCGACCTGCCCAAGGTTCTTCCCCTGTGCCGCCAGAACCGATGCAGCGCCGAGCGTCGGGCCGACACACGGGCTCCACACCGCCCCGAGCAGCAAGCCGACGGCGAACTGCCCTCTCAGGCCGTGTGGAGCGAAGCCGCCGAAACTACGGTCGGCCCAGCCGCCGACAGGTCCTCCGGCGACGGCGAGCTGCGTCTGAAGTCTGGGAACCAGCAGGACCACGCCGATCGCCAGCAGGAGCAGAGCGCCAATGTTGCGAAAGACGCCCGTATCCAGCCCAAGCGAGAAGCCGATCGTGGCAACGAACAGCCCGATGGCGACATATGAAAGGGCGAGACCGGCGACAAGCGCGGTCGGCCCCCATCTGTGTTCGGATACCGCCGCCCCGAGAACGAGCGGCAAGAGCGGAAGGACACAGGGCGAGAGCGTCGAGAGGACGCCGGCCAGGAAGGCGAACAGGATGCTGCCGGTTGCCAGCACGGTGAGTTCACCTGGTCCTGGTGGATTGGACGAGGGCCGCTATCGAGTCAGGGTCGGTATCGCCGACCGAACGGGCGGTCTCGGTCTTGCCTCGAAACGCGATCAGCGTGCTTTGGCTTTGCGCGCGGAATTGGCGGACGACGGATTTCTGGCTGTCGAAATCGACCGAGAAGATGACGAGGTCTTTGTTGGACGGCTTTTCGGCGAGCTTGTCGATGATCGGCTTCTGTGCTTTGCAGGTCGGGCACCAGCTTGCCGAGATATCGACGAGGATGCGCGCCCCGCTCCGTTGCGCCGCGTTGAAGGCGGCCTTGTCGAATGCCTTGCGTTCGGCAGCCTTCGCCGCGGATATCGCAGCCTGTGGCATCGCCAATGTCGTGAGGGCAAGGCCAAGAAAATGACGTCTAAGCATATCGATCTCCTGTTGTCGGTCGGTGTGATGGACTGAATCGTGGTTTGCTGGAATGGCTGGCCTTTACCG
>SCRB01000323.1 GCA_004299545.1 Rhizobiaceae bacterium | reverse complement strand
CCGGCCGCCGTCGAGGAAGCGGCCATCTCCTTGTCAGCGGCGACTTTCTGCTGCGCTCCGGCGACATATTTCGACGCATCGAGGTCGGCGCTGACACGCAACTCGGAAAGCTGCTGGGTCATTTCTTCTTTTCCTGCTTGGCTTTTTCAGCGCTATACGCGAGCCATTCGGCATCGATCGCGGACATCAGTCGCATGAAAATCCTGAAAGCGTCGCCCGCGATGTCATGATCCCGGGCATATTGGCTGACCGCGAGATAGGAGAGCGGCATTTCTCCGCCGAAGGCGCCATAAGGCCGGTCGAAGCGGATCGCGTCCCATGCCGTCCAGTAAAGCTCGTGCCAAAGCGCGGGTTGAGCTTCCTCCGGTCGATCGGGAATGTGGATCGCATCCGCTTCCTCCGGAAGTTCGTCCGCCAGCCGGCGCAACCATTCTGACTGGCCTTCCTGGCTCAGACGCCAGCGGAAGGCCGCACGGAGTTTTTTGCTGCGTCCTCAATGAATTCGACATCGATTTCGGAGACGCGCGCGGCGCACCATTCGACGGCGGCTACCACATTGCGATATTCCGGATCGACGAGGATCTCCGCCGCTTTGTCGGAGGAATATGCGACATCGAGACCACGCCAGTCATGCAGGACATGCCTGGCATAGAGCTTGCCGAGTTCCGCAGACATGACCACGCCCGGGACTGGCTTGCCCTTGTACTGCCGCGCCAGCTTCTGCATCGCGAGATCGCGCGCTGTCGTATAGGCGGGGACCAGCAACGAGGAAACGTTGAAGGCGACGCCCGGCCAATCCGGATATTCGATCCAGTCGCCCTTTTCCTCGCGTTTGAGATCAGCCTTGAGAGATGCAAGCTTCACGGTCATGTCGGTTTGTTCCTGTCGGGAAGGGGTGCGGGCGACGTCCGACACCGCCGCCCGCTATTGCGCGCAATCTCTATCCCGCTGCCGGGCGGGATTCGTTCACTCGTAATATTCCAGCCTGTCGAAAATCAGGGATGCTGCCGTCAGCGTATCCTTCGACACCATGCCGGTAAGCGGCAACGTCACGTCCTGGTTCTTGCCGCCGGCAGACGGTGCACCGCCGGTGAAAGTCAGTCGCGGCAACGCCATGACAAGCGCCTGGCTGTCTTTTTGCGTTCGGCAGTTCAGATTGCCAACCGTTCCGGCGAGCAGCTTGGTCAGCAGCGTGTTGTCGCCGAAATAGGTGGTGAGCGTCACATTGATCGCGAACTCGCCGACACCGATGTCGACGGAACCCATATTGCCAACGCCGGTGATCATCCTGAGATTATTGTTCACGTCGAGCGTCAGCGTCTGGATATAATTCGGGCCGGAAACTGCCGCACCCGATTCCGCGATGCGGCCGACATTGACGTTTGCCGACATGACACGGTTCGTGGTTTCGGCATCGGGTTCATCGTCGAGCGACACCGTTCCCTGCTCGCCGGCGAGGCCGTTCATGGTGAATGAGCCGGTGATGACCTGCTCTGTCTGCCAGTTGAGCTTGGCCTGACCCGCGACCATGCCGCGCTGCGCAATATAGGTCGGCGCCGTCTGGCCCATGAAACCGCGCTCGATCGTCAGCGACGTTGTCGTCACGCCGTTCTTGATCTGGTCGCCGAACCAGATCTTGACGGTCTTCCCGGTCCCCACATCCGCGGCCCAGCCGGTCGGCAGATTATCGAGCGTCAAGGCATGCGCGGCGATCGCGGTAATGCGTGCCCATCCGTTGCATGCAGCCGTGGCAAAACTATCGCCCGCAGCCGTCGCGCCGATCTTGACCCATTGTCCCGCGACAAGGCCCAGTGTTGTGAAATCGAGATCAGTGGAAGACAGGCCGGTGGATGTGGCGGCGATATCGCCGCTTGCACCTTGAAACCCGACAACCTTGAGGCGGGCAGCAGCCGCTGGCGCCGCCTCGGCCGTCAGGTTCAACCCCGAGCCGACGATCGTCGTGCCGGTCGACGAGGCACAGCGGAAGATCTGGTTATTGCTGGCATTCGCAAAGCCTGTCGCACGGACGAGATGCCCCTCGACAACAGCAGCGCCGCCGGCGTCAACCGCAAAGGTGTCAGTCGTCGTGCCGGCGTCGGTGATGGCGCTGTCGGCTGTCCCGTCATTGTCGAAAGACGGTGTGTTCGCCCACGGATTGAACATCAGTGACTGGATGAAATCGGCGAACGAGCTGTTCGGAACCGGATAGGACAGTTCGAAATTGACATCGCCCGTGTTCTGCTCGTTGACCTTGATCGGATCCGAATTCATGCGGTCGGAACGAATTTCGTTCGATTGCACGAATTGCGGTTCGTATTTGAGGCTTTCGCCGGTCAGCCGCATGGTGCGCATGCGTGGTGTGTCTGGCGTCACGCCGAGCGAGGTTTCGCGGACGGTCGTCATCCGCAACCGATTGGAATCGGAGGCTGTCATGTCGTTTCTCCATGGAAGGTGGCGCCGTGACTACCCGGCCGCCGGTTGCAGATTGCCGAAAGTCAGCCTTCGTCGCGCAGCCAGTCGATCGATGCCGTCATGCGGAAATAATTTCCATCGTTGACGCCAGGTTCGCTCGCTCCGATCGAGCCGTCGCGAAAGATGACGCCGGCGAGCTCCTGCCCGCGGAAAAG
>SCRB01000322.1 GCA_004299545.1 Rhizobiaceae bacterium | reverse complement strand
GTTCCAGAGCTTCGCACTTTTCCCGTGGCTGACAGTGCTCGGAAACGTCGAGATCGGCCTGGAAGCGCTGGGCGTGCCGCAGGACGAGGGCCGTCGCCGCGCGCTTGAAGCGATCGATCTGATCGGCCTTGACGGGTTCGAAAGCGCGTATCCAAAGGAACTGTCGGGCGGCATGCGACAACGCGTCGGTTTCGCACGCGCTCTGGTGGTGCATCCGCATCTCATGCTGATGGACGAGCCTTTTTCCGCGCTCGATGTACTGACGGCCGAGACGCTGCGAACCGACATCATCGACCTTTGGATTGAGGGGCGGTTGCCGATCAAGTCAATTCTGATGGTCACACACAACATTGAGGAAGCAGTGCTGATGTGCGACCGTATTCTTGTTTTCTCGTCCAACCCCGGCCGGGTAGCTGCCGAGATCAGGATCAATCTGGTCCATCCCCGCAACAGACTTGATCCGACGTTTCGTCAGCTCGTTGACGACATCTATGGGCGCATGACGCAGCGCATTTCGGATGGGAAGGTGGAGAAGCGCGCAGGGGAAGGATTCCCGGGTGCCGGGATCGGCATGGTGCTGCCCCGTGTTTCGACCAATCTTCTTTCCGGACTGATGGAGACACTCGCGGCCGCACCTTTCGACGGCAAGGCGGACCTTCCTGAAGTCGCCAGAATATTGCAGATGGAGGTAGACGATCTTTTCCCTATCGCGGAGGCGCTTCAATTGCTCCGCTTCGCCGAGGTAGCCGAAGGCGATGTCAGGCTTACAGATGCTGGAAGACACTTCGTCCACAGCGAGCTCGATGTCCGCAAGCGCCTCTTTGCCGAACATCTCGCCGCCTATGTGCCATTTGCCGCGCTGGTAAGGCGCGTGCTGGATGAGCGGCCGAGCCATCGCGCACCATTTACCCGGTTTTCCGAGGAACTCGAGGATTATATGTCGGAAGAAGACGCCGAACGCACCGTACGCGCGGTGATCTCTTGGGGTCGCTACGCGGAACTCTTCGGCTACGACGAAGAAAAACGGCAGTTCGACCTTGAAAACCCGGTGTGAGCCGTGACCTCACGCGATTACGCTTGAAGGACGCGAAGCATGGCGCCTTTACCTCACTGTATGGCTCTCATCCACAAGCGCTTGTGCCGGCTCTTGGTTGTATACTTGGCCGAGCTTTCGGAGATCACGATGAAGCTGACCATGCGACTCTATCGAGCCCGTATCATCGATCGTCATGGCGTCAGAACGGGTATGCGCGTTGCTGGTAGCCTTCAATGGGTCGCTGTTCGGGGGTACGGAATTTGCAACTTTCGGCATTGAAAAGGAGCGATCTTGGCTTGGTGCCTTGTGGAAGTAACGTGAACAAACTCCAGAAAGGTGAAACACTTGGCTTTGCTCAACCCAATTGAGGTGCCTCATGTCCATCGACTATTGCCACCCTACTGCGCCGCATAAGAAGCTTCGATTGCCGAACTGGTATGTATCCAGCCTGATGATGGATCGGGCCCTCGATGCCGTCGCCCGCAGGGTCAAGAAGCTCGACCGCGAGCATGACTTCCGTATCTCGCCGGCTATTCCAAGGACGGAAAGACCATCTACATCGACCGGCATATGCCTCGCGAATGGGAATATGATGGTCGAACAATCGATACCGATCGGTTCCTTCTGCTCCATGAAGAGGTCGAAAAGACGTTGATCGATCAACTGGATCTGCACTACCTGCACGCCCATCAGATTGCGACTCGAGCGGAAGAAGCGGCCGTGCGGGCAGCCGGCATCTCCTGGCATGACTACGATCGCTTCATGCAGAAATATGTGAAGGAAATGGGTGATGAACGGCTGACCAAAGTGCCCGCCGATCTCGATCTGAAGCCTTACCGCGACGAGCACGACGTGGATCTGTTGCGGCGGATGGCGGCAGAAGTCGAAAGCGGCCACTGTCCGCCCGGCGTCGACAAAGCCAAGCTGAAAGACGGCATCAAGAAACGGCTCGATACCCTCGGCTCCTGATCACCTTCTCGGCGGTGATCGCTCGGATTCTTGGTAGCCCTTCGGTTGAGCCGCGGGCCGCAATTGCGTCCGCATGACGTAGCACGCGCTTCCGTTCCAACCGACGAGGTGTCACCGGTCCGGGCGGTGTCGTGGGGAGCATGGCCGGGTCTCTCACGGTTCGGCCTTCTGCTCGGAATCTTACGGAAATTTAATATCGGGCCCTCCTTGCCTGCGATCCTTGGTCGGGCGATGCGTATAGGCGTATAGGCGTATAGGCTATCCCCGGAGCCTATGTCCGCGCCATGCGCACTTGATTAACTCATGTCTTCAACCAAGCGGGGATACAGGAGACGGCACATGGGTTTGTTCGACGTGTTGGAAAGCCAGGCTGAAGAAATCGCCTCCAAGGCGGGTGTCCCGCC
>SCRB01000321.1 GCA_004299545.1 Rhizobiaceae bacterium | reverse complement strand
TAGCGGCCGTACGCAGCGCCGTCAGGATGGTCATCTCCGACAGAAGCAGCGGATAGCCGGTATCGACGCTCGCCAGGACGCCGAAGGCGGTTACGGTTTGACGGCCCCTTCTGGTGTTCTTCGGATGACCGTTGACATATTTGAAGCCGTAGGTCGCCCCGTCGCTCGTCGGCATCAGTTCGATCACCCCTTCGGCCGAATGCGCCGCGATGCGGGGGACCTTGTCGAAGCGCTCCCAGCGGGCGAAATCCTCTTCCACGAACCCTGCGAGTTCGACCATGAAACGATCGATGCCAACCGCGAGCACCAGCTTCATCATCTTGTCGACGCTGACGAAGGGAACGAGGTTCAGTGTCTCGGGGCGCTGGACGTTCATCAATGGCTTGGGCATCAATGGCTCCGGGTCGGCCGGTCCATGACGTGCTTGCCGAAGAGGCTCGCGGTGAGATCGACCATCAGCTTCGCCGTTCGTCCGCGTTCGTCAAGGAAAGGATTGAGTTCTGCAAGGTCGAGAGACGTGACCAGCCCACTGTCGTGAAGCATCTCCATGACGAGATGCGCTTCGCGGAAGGTGGCGCCGCCCGGAACCGTCGTCCCGACCGCCGGCGCGATCGAAGGCTCGATGAAATCGACGTCGAAACTGACATGGAGCCGCCCGTTCGCGGCTCTCACCTTTGCGAGGAAATCCGAGAGCGGGCGGGCAATCCCCTCTTCGTCGATGGTGCGCATGTCGGCGATCGGAACACCGGCCTCGGCGACGCGCACACGCTCCGACGGATCGACGGAGCGGATGCCGAGCATCAGCATGTTGGCGGGCCGGACAGGCGCCGCCATCGCCGCGAAGCCGTCATTGAAGCCCGCCTGTCCTGTGAAATAGGCGACCGGCGTGCCATGCAGGTTTCCGCTCTCCGTCGTTTCAAGGCTGTGGAAATCCGTATGGGCGTCGAGCCACAGCACGAACTGCTCGCGCCCCTCCTCGCGGGCGCGCAACGCCATGCCCGCTACCGTGCCCGCAGACATCAGGTGATCGCCGCCGAGGAACAGGGCGATGTGGCCGCCGCCGCTGGCCTCGAAAGCCGATCTCGCAAGGATGTCGATCCAGGCGGCGCATTCGGCGAGATGGTGGATGGCCTGGTTGGCGTGCGCGACCTTCGGCAAGTGTCCGATCCGCAGGTTGCCGTGGTCTTCCACGTCATAACCTTGTTCGCGTAATGCCTCCCCCAATCCGGCGACGCGGAGTGCATCCGGTCCCATCAGGCAGCCGCGCTGGGGGCCGCCTTCATCGACCGGCGCACCGACAATGCTGATAATTCTGCCGCTCATGCAATCACCTCGTCTCAACCGTGAGAATCGCAATTGCAGCGGCGGCGGCAACATGGAAAATTGTGCAAAAGACGCAGCTCATTTGACAAATTGCCAAGGCTTACCGTTCAAAATGACAACCACTGACCAGAAACTGATCGCACTCCTCAGGCGTGACGCCCGCGCCTCGGTCTCCGACATCGCTGCCGGAATCGGCGTTTCGCGCGCTACGGTGCGCGCCCGCCTCGATCGGCTGATCGAAAGCGGCGAGATACTGGGCTTCACCGTCATCCTCAAATCGGACGTGCACGGTGCGTCGGTGCAAGGGGTGATCCTGATCGGTATCGAGGGCAAAGGCACCGAAAGGGTGATCGCGGCGTTGCGCGGTATGCCGGAAGTGCAGAGGATTCACACGACTAATGGGCGCTGGGACCTGATCGCGGAACTGGGAGCGGAAACACTCACCGACCTCGATGCGGTGCTGCGCCGTATCCGCCTGATTGACGGCGTGGCCAACAGCGAAACGAACCTCTTCCTGTCCACGCGCCAAGGCAGCGCGCGGCATGCCCAGCGCAAGAGGGAATAAAGAAAAGGCCCCAACCGTGCTGGGGGTGAGCATCGCGACGGATGCATCGATCTTGCTTTCGCACCTCCCCCCAAACGGCGTCTGACGCTCGACGCGCACCTGTTACATGCCGGATGGCCAGACAACCGGATGCGCTCCGCGTTAAACAGACTCGCACGACGCGCTTTACTCCCGCGCTTTTAAGCATGTCGAAACCGCTGCACGCTCTCGGGCGGCGTGCTTTAGCCGGTTCGTTTTATGAAGGCCTGCTCTTATCTCTCATGGTCGGCGACAAGTGCGGCCAATCGAAGATCACCCGTCTCAGCGGCAAGATAGGCCGCCTGCAAGTCTATATCCGTAAAGCCGCGCCCAGGCCATGTTTGTCCTTTGAGCGTGTGCATTTCCCGCAGGAGCTTGCGGATTTTTGCAGCCGATGAAAAGCCGCCGTCCTTGTTGGACGCAGACGCCTTGTTGATTTCATGGCAAGCGAAGGTGCCATCGGCGATGGCAATTTCCAGGCTGACGTGATCCATTTTCATTCCGCGGCCGCGCCTGTGCTCAAAGATGGCTATTTCCGTCCACGAGTTACGCGGGATTTTGTCGGAGGCTGCTCAGATTCCGCGGCCTCTTTCGCCAGGCGTGCCACTCGAAGCCGCTCT
>SCRB01000320.1 GCA_004299545.1 Rhizobiaceae bacterium | reverse complement strand
CGAACACCGGCGCTTGCACCACCGCAAGCTCGCCGCCTAACATCAACCCCAGACGAGGCCGACACTCCGCTAATTTACGCCGCGACTTGCGCCAAATGTTCTGACGACGGACAAACTATAGCTAAAAATGCGATGAAGGCTGAAATCTTGAGACAGGTCAAACCAAACTTTTTGGTAGACTGGCCAATCAAATCCCGTCTTGTAACGGAATCCTATGAAGATCATCGTTGCGAGAACAAAGATATAAGTGGCTGCTCGTGATCGAATGAATCTGCTTGCGAATAGCCCGAGGATGATAGCGGCGGGATAGACGATCATCATGCTCTTTCGGCTACAACGTGGTCGGAAATCGGATGGATAGCGGGAAGATATGTCGCGAACATAGATGATCGGTTCGTTGCATGACAACCACGAAAGGTGGTTTCGTGCCGGCCATGAAGTTGCCGACGACCGGGGCAAACCTTGGGGGGCCATCGCTCGGTCGCCGGCATGCACACGTTGAGGGACGAGTGCATCCCGATCTTCTGACGGCGCGATAGGCGCGTCAAGTAGAACTCGAAATTCATGAAAAGAGGAAGCCGGCAATCCTTCCGTATAGGAGGGGGCTGATCACCGGCTTCAGCACGTGTCGGGCGTGCGACCCGATGTTCGGCCGCGCCCCTGCGTGCGTCAAGGTAAACCCTCATCATCAAAAAGGTGTACCATCATGCACACTCTGCATGTGATCGACCTCTCACATCACAATGCCGTCCGCGATCTCGGGCAGACGAAGGCAGCCGGCGTTATCGGCGTCTTCCACAAGGCGACGGAAGGTGTCGGCTATACCGATCCGGCCTTTGCTATTGTGCGCTCTCTGGCGGCCTCGCATGGGCTGCTGTGGGCATCCTACCATTTCCTGCGGCATGCCGACATCGCGGCCCAGATGCGCCATTACCTCGCCGTGGCCCAGCCTGCCGGCGGCGAGCGTGTTTGCATCGACTATGAGCAGGCGGATTGCACGCTCGACGATCTGCATGCGGCTGTTTCCTATCTCCGCTCCCATGCGCCGAACAACCCGATCACGATCTATGGCGGCAACCTCCTGAAAGAGCAGCTTGGCGATCGGACGGACGATCTGCTGGCGTCGACATCGCTATGGATCGCACAGTACACGTCCGCCGATGCCCCGCGGTGGGCCGCTGCGACATGGCCCGCGTGGTCGCTTTGGCAGTATTCGGACGGGCAGTTCGGCGGCGAGCCGAAAAGCGTGCCCGGGATCGACCGCTGCGACTGCAACACGTTCAACGGGACGGAGAACGAGTGTCGCGCATGGTTCGGCGGATCGGACGCGGCCGCCGCCGCACCGGCGCCCACCGCCAGCGAAAAGCCAACGCTCCGTCTCGGAGACCGCAACTCGGCCGTCCTTGACCTGCAAACGCGGCTCGCGCTCCATGGCCTTGCGATTGCGTGCGACGGGATCTTCGGCTCAGCGACGGAACGGGCCGTGAGGGGCTTCCAGCGACGATCTGGGCTTGTGGTTGACGGTGTGGCCGGCGCGAAGACATGGGCGGCGCTCAATGGCTGAAGCTGCCCCGAAGCGCAAGAAGGCGTCCTATGTCGGTGTGCCGGCAATCTTCAAGCTGGAACTCGCGTGCATGCACCTGAACGACGCCTATGGCGATGGTTATGGCTGCTATCTCGTCGGGAGCGCGCTCGGCATGCGCGTCGTGAGGAATGATAACTAATGCGCATCTGCAAAGATCATTGGTCGATGTGCCGTGCGGCCATCGAAGAGCGCGGGATGTCCGGGCTTGTCGCGCGCGACGGCAAGGAAGCGACTGACAACGCTATGGAAGAACTGCAGGGCGGCAACCCTCCTTTCGATCCGCTTATGTCGATGAACTGGCATTGGTCGGGCGAGGCGATGCGTTGCGGCGGCCTATATCTGATGGCCGTCGATCCCGAAAACAACCCGGACAATGAAGGGCATTATTGCCCGATATGCGAATTCGCAAAGCATTCGGAGGGCTTTGAGGCCAAAGTCGCGATCGACATGATCGCCGATCAGATGGCGGACTATGCCCGCGCCGAAGGTCTGATCCCGCAGGTGTCGTGATGGCTGAGGTCAAGACGCAGCCGGTCGTCGCCCAACGGTTCGAGGATATCGACGACGTCCAGATCCCCGGTGCTTTCGAATATTACCGTAGCGGCGATCGCTACCCGGCCGGGATGATCTATTCATGTCCCTGCGGCTGTGGCGCAAGAGGCGCGCTGCGCTTTCGTCCCGTCGAGCCTGCCCATCCGAGTTGGGAATGGAACGGCAACCTCGACAAGCCGGTCCTGCATCCTTCCGTGCATCACGTTGGTCACTGGCACGGTTGGCTCGGTGGCCCAAATGGAGAGCAGCCCGGCGTCTGGAAGTCGTGCTGATCTGACAACCGAAATCGCCGTTTCGTCATCCGAAATGGCCAATCTGTAAACCGCGCCGGCCGGTCGCCGGTAATCTCCATCGAAAAGGAACTTCCACATGCGTGCCATGTTCATGGCGGCGCTTGCCGCTACCACTCTGCTCATTCTTCCGCCGCCCGCGTCTATGTTCGTCGCCGGCATTCTGATGGCGCTTGCTGCCGCGATCTTCTTCCCGCGCGTCGGGCGGGTGCTTCTCACCGCGATCGGCCTCGTCGGTCTCTTCTCCCTCGCAGCCTATGCGCAGACGGTTGCAACGGCGCCCACCACCTCCGTCTCCCTGCCGATCGGCGACTGGCTTGCAGATCTAGCGGCCTTTATCGGTGCGATTGCCGCGGCGGCCATCGCGTGGGTCTTGTCGAAGCTCCCAGCCAGCATTCAGCCGATATTGCGTACGATGCAGGCCGAACAGCTTCTCGGCAAGGCGATCGACTATGCGTTGAACGCGGTCGCCGGAGCGGAGAAGGGCAAGACGCTCGACGTCAAGGTCGGCAGTTCGGTCGTCGCCACGGCCGCGCAATATGTCGTCGATCACGGGCCGGCATGGTTGGTGGAATGGCTGGGCGGCCTCCCGGCAATCGAGCAGAAGGTCATCGCCAGGCTTAACCTCGGCTCTGATGCGGCCGTCGCCACCACGACGGCGATTGTGCCCGCCGCAAGCGCCTCCACCCTCGCGCCGGCGGCCGCCACCATCGTGCAGGCCGCTCCTGCGGGGACGACGACCGCACCCGCTGGCGCCTGATGCAGGTGCTCGTCCTTGCCGCCCTTCAGGCATTCTTCAACGCCTTCGCCGTGGCGTTCGCGGATTGGCTGAAGGGCCAGCAAGCGGAGACCGACGCGCAAAGCGTCGGCTCCCTCACGGCCGGGATCAACGCGGCCAATGAAGAACTCCAGATGGGGAGGGACGCCGCCGCGATCGAGGCCAAGGTAAAAGCCGAGACCGACGATCAGGCGCGCCAGGAGGCGATGCAATGGGCAAGATAGCCGTCATTCTTGCCGCTCTGGCGCTCGCCGGCTGCCCCGGCAATCAGCCGACTGCGCCCAGCCCGAAGCAGGTCTGGTGCGACCAGAATGGGCCGCGGAGGCCGAGTGCTGCCACGGTGGCGGCGATGTCGCGGGCCGAACTCGACGACCTCAACGCGTTCAATGAGAAGGGCGCGCTCTGGTGCGGGTGGAAGCCATGAAGCGTCTTCGCAATTTCGATCCCGATGCCCTGTGGCCGATCGTTCTGACACTGATCATGATCGGGATCGTTTTCATCGTTGCGGCCCTTCGGGTCCGCTGAAATCGCAGTGCATAGCCAGGGCGGGCATAATGGAAGAGCTTTCCATGATTTTCCTTCATATCCGAACGCGCTTCGCCGATGCCTTCTTTCCACGATTGTCGGAATGGGTGGCCGCCGCCGTCATCTGCGGCTGCGCATGGATGCTGGCGGTCAACAAAGACCTGATGGCCTCCGCGCCGAAGCCATTCCAGCTCATGCTTGATGTCGCGACGCAGCCGACATGGGCGAAGGTCTGCCTCTTCCTCGGCGCGGCGCGGCTGATCATCCTGTTCATCAATGGCGCTTGGCGGCGAAGTCCGCACGCCCGGTCCATGATGGCGACGCTCTCCTGCTTTCTGTGGATGCAGATCGTCCTTTCCTTTTCCGCGACCCTTGGCCTGTCTGTCGTTGGCTTCGCAGGCTTTCTGGTGATGGATTTTCTCAACATCATCCGAGCCGCACGGGACGCCCGCACGGTCGACGATGCCTATGCGGGGAGCAGGATCGGTGGACCTCTCTGATATCTGGACAAACATCGGATTCCTGATCGTCGCCGTGCTTGCCGCCGCCGGTGCCTATCTTCGCAGGCCAAAGCAGGAGAAATCCGATCCGGTTCTTGCCGGCGTTGGGCTCGGGCTTATGGAGCGCCAACAGGCGGAGAGGCTGATCGCTGCC
>SCRB01000319.1 GCA_004299545.1 Rhizobiaceae bacterium | reverse complement strand
CTCGTGCCGAGGACATTGCGCGCAATACGATCGCCCAGACCTTTTCGGACATGGCCAATCAGGCTCTTGGGGACAGCCTGCACATCAAGCCTACGATCAACGTCAGCCAGGGCGAGCGCATCTTTGTCTATGTGCGCCAGGACCTCGACTTCTCTTCCCTCTACGAGGACCCGGTCACCGAGGCGCTGAAGGAGATCCGTCATGAACGTCGCGGCCGGTAAGGTCGAGCGGGCGCGGGGAAGCGCCCATTATTTCCTCGAACGCGCCCTCGATCCCATCCGTGCATTCCTGGACGACCCCGCCGTGATCGAGATCGCGGTCAACAGCCCCGGCGAACTCTATGTCGAGCGGCTTGGCGCCGACTTCATGGAACATCACCGGATCGAGGCGTTCACCGCCGACGAGATCCAGAACATCGGCGAGCGCGTCGCCGGCATCACCAGCCAGTTTGTCAGCCGGACCAATCCGCTTCTCAGCGCTGCCCTTCCTTCCGGCGAACGCATCCAGATCATCCTGCCGCCGGCCGCGCCCGAGGGGGGCGCGATCTCGATCCGCAAGCAGGTGGTCAGCAATTTCACGCTTGAGCGCTACCGTGACAGCGGCGCGCTCGAAAACGTGACCGTCGCGCTCGGAGGTCTGAACGAAATCGAGCGCAGGTTGATCGCCTGTTTGCGCGACAAATCGATCTACGACTTCATCGATACGGCCATTCGCAGCCGCATTTCGGTCCTCATCAGCGGTGGCACCTCTTCCGGAAAGACCACCTTCCTCAATGCCTGCCTCAACAGTATCGACCCCAACGAGCGTATTCTCACGCTCGAGGACACCCGCGAGCTATTCCCGCCCCATGCAAACCGCGTTCACCTCCTGGCGTCGCGCGGTGATCAGGGAACCGCAAACGTCACGATTCAACAATTGCTTGAGGCATCTCTTCGCATGCGGCCGGATCGCATTTTTGTCGGCGAGATCCGCGGCGCAGAAGCCTTCGCCTTCCTGCGCGCGATCAACACCGGCCATCCGGGGTCCATGTCGACCGTCCATGCTGACACGCCGCTCGGCGCCTATGAGCAGCTCGCTATGATGATGCAGCAAGCGGGCATGTCGGCCGGGTACTCCAAGCTCGACCTGATGTCCTATATCCGCATGGTCATTCCCATCGTCATCCAGCTTCGCCGCGACGGCGGCAAGCGCGGTGTTTCCGAAATCTATTTCGCCCGGGCGGACGAATGAGCTGGGGCTACAAGGCATTCTACCTGGCATTTTGCGTCGTGATCGCTCTCGCTGCGTGGACCCTGTTTTATGGCGCCGTGCTCTACTTCATCCATGGCGACATCCGGGTGCTCCAGTTGACCACGACGACAAATCCCTTGGCCCCGGCCGAACAGATCTGGACCTATGCGAACAACCGCGATCTGCAGATCGTTGCCTTGATCTCCCTGGTTCCGGCTGCGGCGATCGCCTCGATCGTCGCGTTGGTCGGCCTGCGTTCTCCGGATCATCCTCTCGGCGATGCTTCCTTCCAGACGATCCCCATGATGCGCCGCGGAAAATGGTTCCGGAAGGACGGGCATATCTTCGGCAGGGTAGGGCGCAAGCTGCTGCGCACGAAGGACGACCTGCATCATCTCGTCATCGGCCCGACGCGATCCGGAAAGGGAGTGGGCTATGTCAATCCCAACGCGATCGCGCATCCGGGGTCGATGATCGTCACCGATCTCAAGGGCGAGATATTCAAGGCCACGGCCGGCTACCGCAAGCGGATGGGCAACGAGGTCTTTCTGTTCGCTCCCGGCTCGGATCGGACCCACCGCTATAACCCGCTCGATTTCATTCGACAGGAGAGAGGAAGCCGCACTACCGATATCCAGAATATGGCGAGCATCCTCGTTCCCGAAAACACTGAGTCCGAGAATTCGGTCTGGCAGGGGACCGCCCAGCAGGTCATCGCCGGCGTCATCAGCTACATCCTTGAAAGCCCCTTCTACGAGGGACGGCGGAATTTCGGTGAGGTCAATTCCTTCTTCAACAGCGGCGTGAACCTGCAGGCGCTGATGAAGTTCATCAAGGAGCGTGAAGGCTATCTTTCCAAGTTCACGCTCGAGAGCTTCAATGCCTATCTCGCGCTTTCGGAACGTGCCGCCGCGTCGGCGCTGCTCGACATCCAGAAGGCGCTGCGGCCGTTCAAGAATGATCGGATCATCGCCGCCACCAATGTGACCGACATGGATCTGCGGGCGATCAAGCGTCGGCCAATTTCGATCTATCTGGCTCCGAGTATTACCGACGTTGTGCTGCTTCGTCCCCTGCTGACGCTCTTCGTGCAACAGACGCTCGACATTCTCATGCGCGAGCCGCAATCGAAATCCTTGCCTGTCTACTTCCTGCTCGACGAGTTCCGGCAGTTGAAGAAGATGTCGGACATCACCGACAAGATGCCCTATGTGGCCGAGTATAACATCAAGATGGCCTTCATCATCCAGGACCTGAAAAACCTGGACGAGATCTACGGCGAGACCACGCGCCATTCCCTCCTGGGTAATTGCGGCTATCAACTGGTCTTGGGCGCCAACGACCAGGCTACCGCCGACTATGTGTCACGCGCTCTCGGAAAGAGAACCGCCCGCTATAAATCGGAATCGCGTACGATCGAACCCTTCGGCCTGCCACGCCGCACCAAGGTCGAGCAGATTCGCGAGCGTGACCTGATGATGCCCCAGGAAATCCGCAAGATGCCCGTCGGGAAGCTGATCCTGATCGC
>SCRB01000039.1 GCA_004299545.1 Rhizobiaceae bacterium | reverse complement strand
GTGAACAGCAGCACATAAAACGCGATCCCGTTGATCACCCACAAGAGGTCGAACGAGAAATGCCACCAGCGGGCAAGGCCGATCGAGTGGCGGACGCCCGGAATGCCGAGCCATTTCGGGATCGAGACCGAATCGTCCTTCGACGTCCATATCCGGTCTTTCGGGACGGCCTTCTGGAAGCGGAACCAGTCGGTGCCCGGCGTGCAGTCGCGACGCCAGTAAAGACGCGGATGATCCGCGAGGATCTGGATCCCTGCCCGGATGATGAACATCATGAAGAAGAAATTGAAGAAGTGCAGAAGCCGCAGCCACAAGGGAAAGCCCGTGTAGACCGCGCTGAATGAAGGAGTATCGCCGGGGTAGCGGGTAATGAACGCCTGCACCTCCGGCATGGTCCGCAACTGCTGCGCGACGGCTATCCCGAGGATCAAGAGGATCACGACAAGCGGGAGGAGCCATAGAACATTGATCCATCGCCGCCCTATTCGAACGCGTGGGACGACCCCCTCCTGGGGCGGCAGCCATTCGCTCAGCCGGAGACGATCGTCCGCAGCGCTCAGGCTTGCCTCGACGCGGTCATGCGGGGTCTCCCGGCGAACATCCGTCATTCTGGCTCCGGCTCCTTCCTCAGAGGTTGGAATCTTTCAGTGCCACCCCCGATGCGTCGTATTCTCCTGGCACTGCCGATCCCTGACGCAAGGCGATCCGCGTTTTCCGCCGCAGGCGTCCCGTGGGGTCCTTGAGAACTTAAAAACCATCGGTGGTGAGGCAGGGTTTGCCGGGTCTTCTCGCCCATTCGAATCTCCTTGGTCACAACGGCGGCCCCTCGGCCGAAGCTGCCATCGGAGCCTTCCGACGTTGATACTGGCCGCCGCGACGGAGATCAGTTGTGGCTCAACTGCTTCTTGTGATGCCGATAATGGCCTCGCGAATGTGTTCCCCTATGCAACCTTGTATTGCGGCGGGAACCGATGTGTCGGCCGCGCTGGGTCGAATGATAGACGCGCGCGCTCCGGTGGTGATGGTATCGTCCATAGCCGCCGGGATTGCCAAAAGCGACATCCCCAAGCCTCATAGGGGATCCATAGCCATAGCCGCCAGCATCCACGCAGCCGGAGAGCGCGATACCGAAAAGGCCGACAATCACTGCTATAACGAATCTGTTTCTCACCATTTTCTTGTCCTTCATCGAGCATCCTATCCGGCCTCGTCCTGGGTGTGGTAGGTTCGGAAACTACTCAAGCCCCCGCTTGAGAAGTCCCGCACCTGGAAGAAACGCCAGCCGCGAAAATGTAATCGACTTGAGGACGGGCCCTTACGACCAGGATCAGATCGGTCAGGCGGCCGATCTCCATGAATTCACTTGGACGGACCTTGAGTAGTTTCCGAGGCTTCCGCCGGCATTCGACAGCGATCATGCTCCGATACATTCGACGTGTATCGGCTCCCGGATTCCTCCGGGCGAGCGGGATACCAGGGAGATTCTCATGAAACGCACAACGCTGGCTGCTTCAGTGGCGGGGCCGCTTTGCCTCGGTCTTTGCCTTGCCTCCCCGTCGTTCGCGGCACAGCCTTCGGCAACGGGCGCGGCAACGCACGATATGTCCTCCGCGAATGGCAATGCCGCCATGGTCAAGCCGGCAACGCAATGCCTGGGCGATCTGAGCGACTTCAACAGCCAGATGAGCAAGGACGGCCACTGGCTTGGTGGGTCCCGATATGGCTACGGCTATCCGTTGGGCGGCTTCGGTTCCGCGCGCGGCGCGATTCGCACTAACGGTTCGGCGGCCTCGACCGGCTACATGAACGCACGGCCCGGTTACGAGGTGCGAACCCTGATCGCAGCGGCCAGCATTCTCGCACGGCACGGCCAGCAACAGCCGTGCGAGAACGTCCTCACCACCACCCGCGCCATCTACAAGACTTATGAGGCCGATCTTCGTGCCGACAAGGCCGCACCGTCAAATATGCCGAACTGGAAGCAGCGCGAGATTACCGCTGCCCAACCGGTCACTGGCAACAACACTTCGTTCCGGTCGGACGAGTTGATCGGCACCGAGGTAAGCAATCCGCAGAATGTGGCGTTGGGCAGCGTGGAAGATCTCGTGACCGATCCGCAGACCGGCAAGATCGCCTATCTGGTCATCGGCCGCGGCGGGGTGTTCGGCATCGACGAAAAATATGTTCCCGTACCGTGGCAGGCCTTCAAGGCGACGCCACAAGTCAACTTACTCGTGCTGGGCACCACCAAAGCCATCATGGATGCCGCCCCGCAGGTGGACAACCATCAGTTCGGGGTCGCCGGCGGCTTCGCCCGACAAAGCAAGAAGGTGGACGCCTACTGGAAGACCCATCTCACGAACAAGGACGACATGGGCGGCAGCGGATCGAACGGCTGATCCCGATGTGTCGGCGCTATCGGCCATGGCCGAATGAATAACCCATGAGGAGACTGCAATGCTGCGAAATGCATCATCAATCGATGGTTATGCCATCCTCGCGAGTGACGGCCGGATCGGCACGGTCAGCGACTTCCTGTTCGACGACGAGAGTTGGCTGGTCCGGTGGCTGGTGGTCGACACCGGCAACTGGTTGTCTGGCCGCAAGGTGCTGCTGCCGACCACGGTGCTGGGGCATCTCGACGTCCCGGGCCGTGAATTCTCGGTGCGATTGACCAGGCAGCAGGTCGAGGACAGCCCGGATATCGACACCGAGCGACCCGTGTCGCGGCAGTTGGAAACCAATGTCTACGATTACTACGGCTGGGCGCCGTATTGGGGTGGCGGTCTCTATATGGGCGGCGGTTATATGGGAAGCTACGGCGCTGCGGGCGCCATGGCAAGGCCGCGCTCGCCGGACTCCGACAGCGCCGATCACATCGCCGATGCCCGGCGAGAGGACGAAGACCCGCATCTTCGCAGCATCAACGCGGTGACCGGCTATCATATCCGCGCCAGCGACGGCGAGATCGGTCACGTCGAGGATTTTCTGATCGAGGAAGCGGATTGGAGCATTCACTATCTCGTGGTCGACACCAAAAACTGGTGGCCCGCGAAGAAGGTCCTGATTTCCCCGCTTCTGGCGCGAAGGATCGACTGGAATGCCAATCTGGTGGACCTCGACGTGGACCGCGAAAGCGTCAAGGACAGTCCGGAATACGATGCGGCCGTGACGGTCGACAGGGCCTATGAACGGCGCTTCCACGACTATTACGGCAACGTCCGGCCAGGCGGCGGAACCTGACCAAACGAGCCGCCCGGTAGTGAATGTGAGGGGAGGGTCATATGAACAGCCAGTGCAAACCAGGCCACGGCATCGCGGCGGCCTTTGGAACGGCCCTGCTCAGCCCCACTCGCCGAAACGTGCTAATCGGCCTCGCCCGTCACTGCACCGACACCTAGGTTGGCAGTTGATGTCGCGCTAGCGCAATTTGCCGCGGCGCGAACGTGCCAGCTTGCTTTTTGACACTATCCTCGAAGCTGGGGACGCGCGGCCGGCCACCAAGGATGTCGCAGCAGACATTCGCGATACCTGACAACTCCAACACTCGGTATTATAGTTATAATTACGTGAGAAACGTATTTTCCTGAAGTGTTTTTTGAGCATTACGAGAGTTGAATGTCCAATACACGTATCGCCGATCTCGTTCTCGAGAGCGCAGTAGACTACGCCATCATCACATTGGATCTACAAGGCAAGATTACCTCTTGGAGCAACGGCGCCGAGAGCATCCTGGGCTGGGCTCAAGATGAGGTCTTGGGCAAGCCTGCTGCCATCTTCTTCACGCCCGAAGACCGGGCGAGCGATGTACCCAAGTCCGAGATGGACAGTGCCCTGGCGAAAGGTCGAGGCACTGATGAGCGCTGGCATATGCGCAAGGATGGCTCCCGGTTCTGGGCTAGCGGAGAGATGCTGCGGCTGCATGACGAGGGAGCAACGGAAGGTTTCCTGAAAATATTGCGGGATCGAACTGAGCAGAAGAGAGTGGAGCAATTGCAGGTTCTGGTAAATCAGGAACTGATCCATCGGCTCAAAAACCAGTTGGCGATGGTTCAAGGCATCGTCAACCAATCGCTTCGGCGCGCAGACGATATCGAGGAAGCCAGGCTAGCCATCGGGGATCGGCTCGGCGTTCTTGGGCGAGCACACGAACTGCTTTTCACCGGCATCGGCGAGCGCGCCGCCGTGCGAACTGTCGTCGAAAAGGCGATCAATCTTCACGTCGACGGGCACGCGAGCCAACTCAACGTACAGGGGCCGGATATTCAGGTCGGTCCGCGCGCCGCCCTTTCGCTCGCTCTTGTCCTGCATGAGCTGACGACGAACGCCTTCAAATATGGCGCTCTTTCGAACGAGCATGGTCGCGTGGAGATAGGGTGGAAGATCGCCGCGATCGAGGATGCGCCGGCCTTCGAATTATGGTGGCGGGAACGGGATGGGCCAACAGTCTCTTCCCCGACAGCATTCGGTTTCGGATCAAGATTGATCAACGCCGGTATTGCCGGTGCAACCAACCGCGTCGAGATCGATTATGCCACAGATGGCCTGCACTGCACGATCCTTGTGTCGATGGCCGATTTCCAATCGGAGAACTGAGTGACGCATTCCACGTCGAGCGGACGACCCATCGCCCTGGTGGTCGACGACGAGCCTCTGATTGAGATGGAAGCTGTCGATATGTTCCATGATCTCGGCTATGAGGCAATCGGGGTGCGCAACGCCGACGAAGCGATGCTCACCCTGCGCGCCCGATCCGACATCTCGCTAGTCTTCACCGACATTGAAATGCCGGGCACGATGAACGGCTTGGTCCTGGCATCCACCATCGAAGCAAAATGGCCGAACATCCAGGTCCTGATTACGTCAGGTAGAACTGTTCCGCCCGATGAAATGCTGCTGGGCCGCGCGCGATTCTTGGCGAAGCCATATGATGCGAAACAGATCGAACGGGTGCTGGCATCTATGGCAGCGTCGGGTGACTGTCCGTCAGGAAGCCTTTAGCCCTAACGAGGCCAAACTCTGATTTCTTCCGGACCGCACCGTTTCTG
>SCRB01000318.1 GCA_004299545.1 Rhizobiaceae bacterium | reverse complement strand
CGCCGACGTCTTTGCCGCCAGCCTTTCACGCGTCCTGGCGAAGATCTCGTCTCGGCGTGTCCAGCTGTCCGTCTCGTCGTCCATGGAAAGGAAGCTCTCTTCGCCGATGATCTCGCCGAACTTCTTCAGCGACGGGAAGGCGACGACGATATAACCGTCTTTCGTCGCAAACGTTCCGTAAGGCGCACGGATGAAAACATGCGCGTGCGGTTCGGCCGAGCGCTCTTGCTTCTTGCCGCCGACCGTAAAGACGGACAACTCCTGCATCTGGAGCGTTGTAATCGCGTCCAGCATGTTGACCTCGACCAACTGGCCTTCGCCCGTGCGTTCGCGATGGAAAAGAGCGGCCAGCGCGCCCTCGAATGCGGTGTAGGCAGTCACCGCGTCGACCAGATACTGGCCGGCCGGAAGCGGTGCCTCCCCCTTGCGGCCGGCAGACAGCATCGCGCCCGACATGGCCTGCAGGATGAGGTCCTGACCCGGCCTGTTCACATAGGGGCCGCTTTCGCCGTAGCCCGACATGGAGACATAGACCAGTCGTGGATTGATGGCCGAAAGGGTCGCGTAGTCGACGCCGAGGCGCCCGGCGACGCCGGGACGGTAGTTCTGCAAAAAGATGTCCGCCGTCTTCACCAGATCGAACAGGACCTTCTTGCCCTCCTCGGCCTTCAGGTTCACCGCCAGCGAACGCTTGTTGCGATTGAGCGACAGAAAGGACACGTTGATCTTGTTGCCGCGCGCGCCGCCCGCCGAGACATGGCGCTGCCATTCTCCCGTCACCGGCTCGATCTTGACCACATCGGCGCCAAGGTCGCCAAGCCGCTGCGCCGCGAACGGGCCCGCCATCGCGATCGAGCAATCAAGTACGCGGATACCGTTCAGGATACCCATAGTGCCATTCGTCCTTTTTTCGTTCATATCAGTGCATGACCCAGCCGCCGTCGACATTCAGCACCTGTCCGGTGATGAATCCCGCCTCTTCCGATGCGAGGAACATCAGCGCATGGGCGATGTCGTCCGGATCGCCGCGCCGCTTGACAGCCTGATGGTCGAGAACAAAGCGGGTATAGCCCTCCGGGTCGGGATGGATTTTTTCGGCATCGGTCGGAAAGGCGCCCGGCGCCACGGCGTTGACGGTGACGCCGTAGACGCCGAATTCGCGCGCCCATGCCCGCGTCAGGCCGATCAAGGCGCCCTTCGATTGAACATAGGGCGCAAGCTTCGCCCAGCCGCCATAGGCAGTCACGGAGGCGATATTGATGATACGGCCCCAGCCTTTTTCGCGCATTCCCGGCAGGGCCGCCTGGACGCAGACAATGCCCGCATCGACATTGACGCGCTGGACGGCCTGGAATTCCTCGATCGTATAGTCCTCGAAGTTTTTGGAAGGATAAATCGCAGCATTGTTGATGACGACATCGAGCCCGCCGATCTTTCCGGCTGCGCCGTCCAGGCGGCGACGCAATCCCGCGAGGTCGGAAAGATCCGCCTCGCACATCGTCAACCCCTCCAGTCCCTCGGCCTTCACGCTCTCGCGCAACGCCTCCACTTTGGCGCGGTCGTTGTCGATGGCGACAACGCGCGCGCCGGCACGCAGGAAGTGCAGCGTCGTCGCCAGACCGAGGCCACCCGCCGCGCCGGTGTAGAGCACGTTCTTGCCGGCGATCGAAAGAACCCCCGGCCTTTCCGGCGTGTGTTTCATGAGCGTGTTCCGATCGGCAGATGGTTGCCCGAAGGCTCAGGATAGTCCGCGTCCGGTTGGCGGGCCAACGCCGTGATACGCTTCTCCGCCGCTGCGATTTCGTCGCCGCTGGTCAGAATGCGGAAGACCGTATCGTAGGCGCGTTCTTCGCCATGCTCGAGCCAGATCAGTTCGCCGCGTTCGTGCGCCGCCTGATGGCCAAGGACGTGGTTGGAGGAAGGTTCGATGCCGAACGCATACTGGCCGGCCTGAAAGTTCTGCCACTCGAACATGCAGGGAAACTGGTCCTTGCGCGTCTCGACTTCGAAGCCGATACCGAGTTCATCGTTGACAAGAGCCACCGGCGTCTTGCCCCCCGCATCCGCGGCCAGTTCGTGCTGCCAGACCTGTTCGTGAAAATTCGTCTGCGGCCCGGGAAAACGGCGATAGCCGACCTCCTGCCTGCGGTAGTCGGCTCCGGCGTGAGCTGCCCATACGACATCCTTCACTGGCGCGAGATAGCGTGACCCCTCGGCGAGGACGGGATGACCGACATTGATGTGGTAGCAATACATATGCGGAGTGCGATAGAAGCCGTGATTGACCACGCGGTCAGACAGGCGGATTTCATTGCTGCCGACCTTCGCCTCTATGCGTCGCACGAGTTGCAGGTCTTCACCGAAGACAGCAGCCTGACTGACAACGCCCTCGCACCATAATATGCATTCGTCGCCTTCCCAACGCTCGCCATAGCCGGTCAGCCGCGCGGGGATCGTGCTCACCCTGCCGTGGATCGAGTGGCTGACGGTTTTTCTGGGGCCGTAGACATAGTGGCCGGCCGGCTCTTCGTACATGAAGAGGATGTGGTCGAGCCCGCACGTCATCATCAGGCCGGAGAAGGAGCGCAGCCAGGCAAGCCCCCCTTCACCTTCGTACTCATGCAGCGCGGGATGTTTGAAGCCCGTTGGCGAATGCCAGCCGATGGCCATGCCGCGATAGTCGCAATCGGCGATATCGAGCGCACGATCCACGAGGACAGTGAACCGCAGGCCGGTGCCGGTGCGAAATTCGAGCATACGAATACCGCGCTCCAGCCCGTCGCCCAGCGTCATCAGCCGCACGCCTGCGAACTGCGACAGCGATCCCGCACGCTCGGCGATGCCACGGCGCGACCATGCTTGTCCGTAGAGTTCAACCATTCGCAATCATCCTGCTTCCTGCCCCACATCCCACGGCAACGGCCCAGAGTAACGGCGCTACGTCCGCCCCGTTAAGGTGGCTCCCGGCCGTTGGGGAATCCGTCTCAACGGCGATGCGTTCAGCAACGATCCGGCTGCGCCGCATGGCGACAACGCGATCAGTCACCTCGAATGCCGTGGTGATCCGTGCAGTTCAGAGCCCGTGCGCCCTGAGTTTGCCGTCGACGAATTTCTTGGCCCGCGGTACGTCAGCCTCGTCCAGATGCTCGATAATCATCGGGATGTTGGGGTGCTTTTTGGCGAGTCGCTTGAAATAGAGATCGTAATCGAGTTCGCCCAGACCGGGCGCGGGCAGTTCGATCTCGCCGACGCCGCGGAAGGTGTGGGATTCGGAAGCGGTTTCGTCGCCGATGTCGGCGTGCTTTTCCGATTTGTCGGTGCCGGAGCGCTTGACGTCCTTGGCGTGGCCGATCTTGATCTTGTCCGAAAGCGTGTCGAAGATCTGGTTGAGGATCGCGTCCATA
>SCRB01000317.1 GCA_004299545.1 Rhizobiaceae bacterium | reverse complement strand
CACGTCGTGAACGGCTGAGGACCGCTTATGTCTTTTGCGTCCTTCGAGGCGAGCCTCGAAGGACGCACCGAAGCGAAAGATCCGGGACCGTTTTCACGCGGGGAAAGTGCGCATGACGGATACACATCAGGGCGCCTGCCTGTGCGGCGCGGTGCGCTTCACCACGCACGGGCCGCTGCGCGGCGTCGTCTATTGCCATTGCTCCCAGTGCCGCAAGCAGACAGGCCATCACTACGCCGCCACCAATGTCGCCGACAAGGATATCGAGATCAGGGGGACGAGCGCCGTCACCTGGTATCGCGCTTCGGAGAAGGCCAGGCGAGGCTTTTGCCGCATCTGCGGCTCCGCGCTTTTCTGGAAGCATGACGAACTCGATGTCATCTCGGTGATGGCGGGCGCCTTCGAGAAGCCCACCGGGCTTACGGCTGAGGCGCATATCTTCGTTGCCGACAAGGGCGATTATTACGACATCGACGATGGATTGCCGCAGTTCGAGCGCTCGGCGCCAACCGTCAAAACCCGAGACTAGAGCGTTTCCGTTTTTCTTTGAATCACAGAAACGCTCTATCTCTTTGCTTTTACGCAATTCCGGACGCAAAACCGCTTCACACTTTTGCTGGAATTGCTCTAAACGCCCCTCGAACCGGTCGCGGTGCCCCGGCAATCCTGCGTCTGCCGCCGGCGTCTCGAATCATGGTGCTTGCATGGTGCAAAATAGCCGTGCATTGATCCGCCGGTTTCGCGCGTGCCCGGAGAGATTGCATGCCTGCATTGACGACGCTTTTATCCTTTGCGCTTGCCTCTTTCGTGATCGTCATCGTTCCCGGGCCGACCGTGACGCTGACGCTGGCGAACTCGATGAAGTACGGCACGCGCGCCGGCCTTGCGAATGTGCTCGGCACGGAGATCGGTCTTCTGACGATGATTACCGTCCTGGCTTTCGGCCTCTCGGCCGTCGTGGCGCATATGGCCAGCATTTTCGGCGTGCTCAAGCTCGCCGGCGCGGCTTATCTCTTATGGCTCGGGATCAAGCTCTGGCGCTCCAATGGGCAATTGGGCGAAATGCGCGCCGGCCATCGCCGGCCGCCCTCCTTCGTCCTGCAAGGCTTCTTCGTCATCTGGTCGAACCCCAAGGCGCTTTTCTTTTTCGGCGCCTTCATCCCGCAATTCGTCAATCCCGCGCTCGGCCATGCCGCCTGGCAGACAGTGCTTTACGGCGTCATCTTCATGGCCGTCGCGACCGTATTCGACGGATGCTATGCGCTGCTCGGGGGCCGTGCCGGTTCGTGGCTTTCGCACAAGCGTATCCGCATCGTCGAGCGGATCGCCGGCACGTGTCTGATCGGCGGCGGTCTCTGGCTGGCCTTGTCACGGCGCTAGAGCAGTTCCAGCAAAAGTGCGCGGCGGTTTTGCGTCCGGAATTGCGTGAAAACAAAGGGTAGACCATGATCCCGAAAGGTGGTCCCGGTTTTCGGCTAAGATCATGGTCTATACTATTGGTTTGTCTATGATAGAAGCAGGCTATGACGACGACGCGCACGGCCATCTACGGAGGATCCTTCGATCCGTTGACCAATGGTCATCTTGACGTCCTGAAGGGCGCGCTCGCGATTGCCGACAAGGTTTTCGTCGCGATCGGCATCCATCCGGGCAAGGCTCCGCTCTTTTCATTCGAAGAGCGGATGGCCCTGATCGAAGCGTCCGCGAAGGCCGAACTCGGGACGGAAGAGAGCCGCATCGAAGTGGTTTCCTTCGACAATCTCATCATCGACGCCGCGCATGAGCACGGCGCATCCATCCTGATTCGCGGGTTGCGCGACGGCACCGATCTCGATTACGAAATGCAGATGGCGGGCATGAACGAAACGATGGCGCCCGATTTGCAGACGGTTTTCCTGCCGGCAAGTCCATCCGTTCGCACCATTACGGCCACATTGGTGCGGCAGATCGCTTCGATGGGGGGCAATATCCGACCCTTCGTTCCCGCCGCCGTCGCTGTGGCGATTGAAAAGAAGTTCGTTTCCTGAAGGGGTTCTGAGGAGAAAATCGATGCCGCTTTCAAGGCGCGCCGCGCTTGCCCTTGCCGTTCTCGGCTCCATTGCCCTTGCGGCGCCGGCCTATTCCGCCCAGGCCGAGGCCGCCGACCCTGAAAACACGATGATCATCTCGCTGAAAAGCGGCGATGTCGTCATTGCGCTCCGCCCGGATCTCGCGCCGAAACATGTGGCGCAGATCAAGAAGCTGGTTCGAATGCACGCCTATGACAACGTCGCGTTCCACCGGGTCATCGCCGGCTTCATGGCGCAGACAGGCGATGTCGAATATGGAAATTTAGCGAAGGGATACGATCCCGAGCGCGTCGGAACGGGCGGCTCGAAACTGCCCGACCTGCCGGCGGAATTCTCCAAGGCGCCCTATGTCAGGGGAACGGTCGGCATGGCGCGCTCGCAGGACCCGAATTCGGCCAATTCGCAATTCTTCATCATGTTCGCGCCGGCGCCTTCGCTCGAAGGCAACTACACCGTCGTCGGCAATGTCGTGAGCGGCATGCAGTTCGTCGACAAGATCAAGAAGGGTGACGCCGACCAGAACGGCACGGTTTCCTCACCGGACAGAATGATCAAGGTGCGGATCGCCGCCGACGTTGCGAAATAGAAAAGGAAAAGGTTGATGGCCGAGATAAAAGATCCCGAAAACGCACTCGTCATGGAGACCACCAAGGGCAAGGTGGTGATCGAGATGTTCCCCGACCTTGCGCCCGGCCATGTCCAGCGCATCAAGGAGCTGGCGCGCGAGGGCGCCTATGACGGCGTGGTTTTCCACCGCGTCATCGACGGCTTCATGGCGCAGACGGGCGACGTTCGCTACGGCAAATCGACCGGGGCCGCCTTCAACCCGGCGCGGGCCGGCATGGGCGGTTCGGACAAGCCGGACCTCAAGGCCGAGTTCTCCAACATGAACCACGCCCGCGGCACCTGCTCGATGGCGCGGGCGCAGAACCCGAACTCCGCCAACTCGCAGTTCTTCATCTGCTTCGACGACGCCGCCTTTCTCAACAAGCAATATTCCGTATGGGGGCAGGTGATCGAGGGCATGGAGAATGTCGACAAGATCAAGCGCGGCGAACCGGTTCAGGACCCCGACAAAATAATCACCCTGAAGGTCGCCGCCGACGTGAAGTGATGCGGCGATGATAAACGCCATCTGGTCGCTGCTGGCCGTTGTGGCCGGCGCCTTCATCGCCATCCAGGCGCCGATCAATGCCGATCTCTCAAAGGGGCTCGGCTCGCCGGTCGCGGCGGCGGCCTTTTCGTTCCTGTCCGGAACGATCCTGCTCGGGCTGATTGCCTTCGGGCTGGCTCGGGCGCAAGGCACGCCGCTCAACTGGCAGGGGCCGGCGCTCTGGCTGTTCGTGACCGGCGGCGCGCTGGGTGCGGTCTACGTAACCAGCGTCACCGTGCTGACGCCACGCCTGGGGGCGGCGGCGGTCATGGCCTTCGTCGTGACCGGGCAGTTGGTTGCGGGCGTCCTGCTCGACCGCATCGGCTTTCTCGGCATGGCGGTGCGTGAAATCTCGCTCGGCCGCGTTGCCGGCGCCGTTCTCCTGATCGCCGGCGCGCTGATGATCCGGCTTTTCTGATGCGCGTCGAGGATTTCGATTTCGATCTGCCGGAGGAGCGCATCGCGCTTCGTCCGGCGGAGCCGCGCGATGCGGCGCGGCTTCTGGTCGTGCATCCGGGACAGCCGTTCGCCGACAGCGTCGTCAGCCGCCTGCCGGAGTTTCTACAGCCGGGCGACGCGCTTGTCTTCAACGACACCAAGGTGATCCCGGCGCAGCTTTTCGGCTTTCGTGAGCGGGAAGGATCGGCCTCGAGGATCGAGGCGACGCTCCATATGCGGGCCGGTCCCGATCGCTGGAGGGCTTTTTTGAGGCCGGCAAAGCGTGTCAGGGAAGGCGAGCGCATCCGTTTCGGCCATGATGGCAATGCCTGCTTTCTAGGCTCGCTCGATGCGACGGTTGCGGAAAAAGGAGAGGGCGGCGAAGCGCTGCTCGTCTTCGACTTTTCCGGCCCGATCCTCGACGATGCGATTCGCGCCGCGGGTCATGTGCCGCTGCCGCCCTACATCGCATCGAGGCGCGCCGACGACGAGCGGGACCAGACCGATTACCAGACCATCTATGCGCGCGAGGAAGGTGCGGTCGCCGCGCCGACCGCCGGGCTGCACTTCACGCCCGAACTGATGCGGGCGCTCGACGAACGCGGCATCGAACGGCATTTCCTGACATTGCATGTGGGAGCCGGAACTTTCCTGCCGGTGAAGGCGGACGACACCGAAGGCCACCATATGCACGCCGAGATCGGTCACATCTCCGCCGAAACGGCCGCTGCCCTCAATGCGGTCAGGGCTCGGGGAGGACACATCGTCTCGGTCGGGACGACCTCGCTTCGGCTGCTCGAAAGTGCAGCGGCGGAGGATGGAGCGCTTTCGGCATGGTCGGGATCCACCGACATTTTCATCACGCCCGGCTATCGTTTCCGTGCCGTCGATCTCTTGATGACCAATTTCCATCTGCCGCGTTCGACGCTGTTCATGCTGGTTTCAGCCTTTTGCGGGTTGGAGACGATGAGAAGCGCCTATGCCCATGCGATCGCGGAGAAATACCGCTTCTATTCCTATGGCGACGCGAGTTTGCTGTTCCGGGCGGAGCCGGCATGACCGCCGTCTTTTCCTTCCGCCTCATCGCCACGGACGGAAAGGCAAGGCGTGGCGAGATCACCATGCCGCGCGGCACCGTGCGCACGCCGGCCTTCATGCCGGTCGGGACGGCGGGAACGGTGAAGGCGATGTTCCTCGACGATGTCCGTGCCGCCGGGGCCGACATCATCCTCGGCAACACCTACCATCTGATGCTGAGGCCTGGTGCGGAGCGCGTGGCGCGCCTCGGCGGGTTGCACGACTTCGCACGCTGGCCCCATCCGATCCTGACCGATTCCGGCGGCTTCCAGGTGATGTCGCTGGCGAAGCTGCGCAAGCTCGACGAGAACGGCGTCACCTTTCGCTCACACATTGACGGCGCGCCCTACGAACTGACGCCCGAGCGCTCGATCGAGATACAGGGCCTGCTCGATTCCGACATCCAGATGCAGCTCGACGAATGCGTGGCCCTGCCGGGCGCGGAACCCGATATCGAGCGCGCCATGGAGCTTTCGCTGCGCTGGGCCGAGCGCTGCAAGGCGGCCTTCGGCGAGCAGCCCGGCAAGGCGATATTCGGCATCGTGCAGGGCGGTGACGTGGCGCGCTTGCGCGAGCGCTCCGCCTCGGTCCTCGCCGGCATGGACCTCAAGGGCTATGCGGTCGGCGGGCTTGCGGTCGGCGAGCCGCAGGCGGTGATGCTCGACATGATCGACGTCGTCGCGCCTGCATTGCCGGCGGACAAACCGCGCTATCTGATGGGAGTCGGCACGCCGGACGACATATTGAAATCGGTGGCGCATGGCATCGACATGTTCGATTGCGTCATGCCGACCCGCGCCGGACGCCACGGCCTTGGCTATACGCGGTACGGCAAGATCAATCTCCGGAACGCCCGTCATGCCGACGATCCGCGCCCGCTCGACGAGGAAAGCGACTGCCCGGCGGCGCGCGACTACAGTCGCGCCTACCTGCACCATCTGGTGAAGGCGGGCGAGGCTCTCGGCGCCATGCTCCTGACGTGGAACAATGTCGCCTACTACGAGAGCCTGATGGGCACTATCCGCGCGGCCATCGAGGCGGGCCGTTTCGCGGAAACTGCGGCGCTGGTCACGCAAGGCTGGGAGAGAGGAGATATTACGCCTCTTTGAAGCGGGATGGTTGCGGGAAATGGCGTGCCCGATGGGCTGAGCTGTTTTCGTCAAGGCGTTTTCCTCGGGTTCACATTCTCCAAAATCACCGAAATCGTGAATGCGATACGGTTCCGTGGCGCCCTTGTCTTCGCTATGGATGCGGGCTTTGACGATGCTCGCAAGAGGAAACGGCATGGATAAGGATGAATTCCGCGACTGGTCGCTGAAGGCCGCCGAATGGGGTGCCTCGTACCGGGAGACCATTCGCCAACGACCTGTGCGGGCACAGACCGCGCCGGGCGGGATCGCTGGGAAGATCGCGCTATCGCCACCGGAGCAGGCTGAATCCATGGAGGCGATTTTCGCGGATTTCCAGGAGAAAATCGTTCCGGGAATGAC
>SCRB01000038.1 GCA_004299545.1 Rhizobiaceae bacterium | reverse complement strand
TGTGATCGGGGGCAATCTCGTCGCTTCGACGATCGCCACCGGCTTTGCCAATCCCCTGACCTTCCCCTTCATATGGGGATCGACGCTCGCCGTCGGCCGGTTCATCCTTTACGGCAGCTTCGAGGGACACAGGCACCTCCATATCGGCCACATGCTCACGCATCTCCGCTTCACCGAGCTGTGGGACCCCCTCCTGAAGCCGATGGCGGTCGGCAGCATCCCGGTCGGGCTTCTGGTCGCGAGCATTATGTACGCGGTCACCTATTCCGCCGCGTCGGCCTTCCGCGAACAGCGCCGCAAGAGGCTTGCGGAGCGTGCGCGCCGCAGGGCGGATTCACGCATGTCGCACGGCCTTGCCGCGGAATGAAGCTTAAACAGGCAGGGGCGATAGCCGCATGATTATCGGCCTTGGCAGCGATCTCATAGACATCCGCCGGGTCGAGCGGTCGCTCGAACGTTTTGGCGAGCGCTTCACCGGCCGGATCTTCACCGAGACGGAGCGGCGAAAATCGGACCGCAGGCGCGAGCGCGCCGCCTCCTACGCGAAACGCTTCGCCGCCAAGGAAGCCTGCTCCAAGGCGCTCGGCACCGGCCTTGCCCGCGGCGTCTTCTGGCGCGACATGGGCGTCGTCAACCTACCCGGTGGCAAGCCGACGATGCAATTGACGAACGGCGCCGCCGCGCGACTTGCCGAATTGACGCCTCCCGGCCATCGCGCCATTGTGCATCTCACCATCACGGACGATTTTCCGCTCGCCCAGGCCTTCGTCATCATTGAGGCGCTTTCCGCCGATTGATGGAGCCGCATGTCTGAACACTTGTCAGGAATATCCGAACAGGTTGCTCCCGATAGCCGAAACCAATAAGACGGACCCGGATTCGGGCCGGCGCAGGGGACAACAGCCCAAGATCATCCCAGGATTGTCATTGAGGACGAAATGAGCGTGGCCGATAAATCTCAGAAAAAATCGGGCGGTCTCGGTGAAACCGTCAGCGTTATCATCCAGGCGCTTATCCTCGCCCTCGTCATCCGAACACTTCTTTTCCAGCCTTTTTCCATTCCCTCCGGCTCGATGCGCCCGACGCTTCTGGAAGGCGATTATCTGTTCGTGACCAAATGGGCCTATGGCTATTCGCGCTATTCGCTGCCTTTCGGCATTGATCTCTTTTCGGGCCGGATCTGGGGAGCCGAGCCGAAGCGCGGCGATGTCGTCGTCTTCAAGTTCCCGCCGAACCCATCGCTCGATTACATCAAGCGCGTCGTCGGGCTTCCGGGCGACACCATCCAGATGAAGAACGGGCAGCTTTTCATCAACGACAAGCCGGTGCCGCGCAAACTGGTTGGCAAGATCGACAATCCCGATATCACGGAAGTGAACCGGCCCGTCGATGTCTATCGCGAGACCCTTCCCGACGGCGTTTCCTATGACACGCTCGACCTGACGCCCGACAGCATCGGCGACAACACAAAAGTGTTCCACGTTCCGCCCGGCCACTATTTCATGATGGGCGACAACCGCGACAATTCCAGCGACAGCCGCTTCGACGTCGGCTACGTGCCGGCGGAAAACCTCGTCGGACACGCGAACATCATTTTCTTCTCCATTGCTGGCGATGCAAGTCCGCTCGAAATATGGAAATGGCCGACGCTGGTGCGCGTCTCGCGGCTTTTCACGATGATCCATTGACGGGAACGGAATGGCGAAGCGCATGACCGGAAAGGCGTTGGCCGAGGCCGTCGAGGCCCTTGTCGGTTACGCGTTTCAGGATCACGCGCGGTTGCAGCGCGCGCTCACCCATGCCAGCGCGCGCGGTTCTGCGGGCGAGGATTATGAGAGGCTCGAATTTCTCGGCGACCGGGTGCTTGGCCTCGTCGTCGCCGAAATGCTTTTCGGTTCCTATTCGGCCGCCACGGAGGGCGAACTCTCGGTGCGTCTCAACGCACTCGTCAATGCCGAAACGCTTGCCGAACTGGCCGAGGAGATC
>SCRB01000316.1 GCA_004299545.1 Rhizobiaceae bacterium | reverse complement strand
CGAGGAGCGCAAGAGCTTCAGCGGTCGTCTCGGGCGCGGCGTATTCGAATGCGGCGGGTTTCATCTGCCTGTCATTGCCTTTGCGTATTTCCAGAAGAAACGCAAACGGTCCAGCAGGCCGGCTTTCCCTGCGCTGGGATCGAGCTGCCGGGCCAAGCCGGAGAAGAATTGGTTGGCCAAGAGGTTGACCACCCCGCCCAACATGCGGTGTCCGACGCTTGCCACCCGGCCGCCCACCTGTGCGCGATACCGATAGTGCAAAAGGGTCCGGCCCTGAGGTGCCGGTTCCAGCCTGATCGCCGCTTCCCCTCTGCCATGCCCGAGGCTTCCGGTCGCATCGCCCGAAAAACGGAGTGAAAGCGGTTCTTCCTTGTCGGAAAGCTCAAGGCGCGCATCATAGGCCGTACGCATGCCGGCGATCGCAACGACGATCTTCGCGCGAAAATGATCCGGTTCCGGCTCTTCCAGTTCCCGGCAACCGGGGATTATGCCTTTCAAGCCCTCCACATTGAACAAGGCTTGCCAGACTTCCGATGGTGGCTTCGGAAGCAGCGCCTCACCTTCTCCCACGAGTTCTCCCGCTCTCGCAGTATGGGGCTGGGTCCAGATATCGCCCGGCTGACGTTCTCTCTCTTTCGTGGCTTCGCGAGGCTGTTCGGGGTCGATCCCGTTGAGATAGCTCCAGGTGCGGCTCGGCGTTAACGGCAATGTGAGATCGGCACGTCCGATCGCATCCCCCACCGCATTGGCGATGGCCGCGGGCGCGTTCATCGAACTGCCGTCCCCCAGGCCGCGGCTACCCAATTCGTTGCGATCCGTCGGAAAAGCGACATGGCCGAGAGTGATCGGCGGGATATCCTGCGCCGTTGGACACAGATAATCGGCGAAGGTGCCCGTCAGCAATTGGCCCTGGAAATCGTAGCTGATCCGCTCCATCAATGCGGCACCCAGGCCATGCGCGAAACCGCCGCGCACCTGGCCTTCCACCAGCGCGGGGTTGATAAGCCGCCCTGCATCGTGAACCGACGTGTAGGATTCGACGGTAACATGGCCGGTATCGGGAGAAATCCGGACGGCAGCAATGTCGCACATGAGCGTCGTTGACAGAGAGCTTGGGACGCGGCCTTCTCTGTCCGGCGGCAACAGGGAATCCGGCGTGAACGTCGCCATTTCGGTGAATCCGCCGCTTTCTCCGGGAGGGAGTTGTGAGGAATCCCAATGCGCCCAGGAGGCCAGCCGCTTGAGGCTGATATCGATGTTCCGGCCTTTGACGCGCGCCCGCCCGTCTGACAGTTCGATGTCATCCGGGTGACATTCCAACTTTGCTGCTGCGAGACGCCTGAACTTCGCGGCCATCTTGCGAGCGGCCAGGACCGCGGCATTGGAGTCGGCACTGGAGAACCGGTTTGCATAATTACCGGACGTGATCGACCAGTCGCTCATATTCGTGTCGATACTGGTAACGACGTCGATATCATCTGGGGCAACGCCCAACTCGTCCGCTATGATCTGCGACAATGCGGTTTCGTGTCCCTGACCGGCGGGCAAGGTGGGGAGCCTGAGAACGATCCGGCCGCCGGGATCCGCCGAGATGGTCGCCGAAGCGATACCGCCCGACTTGTCGTTGCCACCGCCGCCTGCCGGCAGGGCGACATTGACATAAGCCAGGCTCGATGCCGAGCTTTCGACGGAGACCGAAATCCCGATGCCGGACAATTCGCCTCGTGCCCGCGCGCGGTCCCGTTGCCTTACGAGCGCCCCGTAATCGGCGAGGGACGCGGCGTGACTCAGGGTCGCCGGGAAGTCCCCGCCATCAAAAACGGCACCGGATGCGCATTCATAGGGCGTCGAGGAGGGGCGAACCAGATTCCGCAATTGTAATTCAAGCGGGTCGATCCCAAGCTGTTTCGCGGCTTCATGCATAAGCCTTTGCAGGGGAAAATAATATTGCGGGCCGCCGAACCCCCTGTTCAGTCCGGTCGGCATCTGGTTCGTCACCACGACCTCGTTGTGGACTGCGATATCACGGACGTCATATGGCCCGTTGAGGTTTCCATGCGTCCTGTAGAGCGTCGACGGTTCCGGAGGCCGCAGATACGCCCCGACATTCTCGAGCTGATTTATTCGCAGTCCTAGGAGGCGGCCGTCATTGGAAAAAGCGCCTTCGACAATCGACTTGCGGTCCGTCGAACAGCTCGAACTTGCCAAGTGCTCGGCACGATCCTC
>SCRB01000315.1 GCA_004299545.1 Rhizobiaceae bacterium | reverse complement strand
GCGGGTAGACGATGTCGATCCCGCCCGTGCCAACCGACAGGCCGCGGAAGATGTCGAGGACGGGGCGACAGGGTTGGCGATCGTCTTCGAGGGGGCTCCGAACGCTTTCGGCTACGGCCTGCCCTCCGACCCGGAGGCGCTTTCGCACGCGCTGAAGGGAATCCCACTCGACAAGGTCCACCTACGCCTCGACGTCCACCCGCAAAGCCGTATGTCGGTCGACTGGCTGGTCGCGCTTCTTGCTAAACGCAAGGTCGATCCGGCAAAGATCGATTTTTCGCTCGGCATCGACCCGGCCGCCATTTTCGGCGGGACGGGTCGCCTCAGGATGTCGATCGAAGCCTTGCAGGCGTCCATGCCGCAATCGCTTGCGCATTTCTTCGCGCTCGAGGCGGCCGGCGTCCTGCTCGAAGCGGACGGACGCATCTACCACAATGGCGGCGCGACGGAAGCGCAGGAACTTGGCGCCATGCTGGCTTCGGCGGTCGCGCATCTGAGGATGTTCGAGGAAGCGCGGCAACCGCTCGTCTATGCCGCGCCCCATATCGGCTTCGCATTGAGCGTCGACCAGGACCAGTTCCTTTCGATGGCGAAAATACGCGCGCTGAGAACATTGTGGATCGCGGCGCAGGAAGCCTGCTCCATTCCTCCCTCGGCAGCCCGGATCCACGCCGAAACCTCGTTCCGCATGCTGAGCAAGGCGGATGCGGAAACCAACATCTTGCGCAATACGATCGCAACCTTCGCGGCCGGCGTCGGCGGCGCCGACACGATCTCGATCCTTCCCCACACGCTCCCGCACGGTCTGCCGGACAGTTTCGCGCGCAGGATCGCGCGCAACACGCAACTCATCCTCGCGGACGAAAGCCATGTCGACTTCGTCCAGGACCCGGCGAACGGTTCAGGAACGATCGAGGCACTTACCGCCTCGCTGTGCGAAGCGGCGTGGAAGGAATTCCAGGAGATCGAGAGCGAGGGCGGCATGCTCGCCAGCCTGTCGCGCGGCCTTTTCCAGGGACGCGTCAACAGGGCAAGGGCGAAACGCGCGGAACAGTTCCTCGACGGAGAGCGCACGATCGTCGGGACGACGATCTTTCCGGCGAAGACGGAGAGGCCGGTTTCCGTACTGGAGGCTGAGCAAAGGCCCCTGCCCGAGGACGGCATCGTCTTTTGCGAGAGACTGCCTGCCATGCGGCTGGACGACCTTGCCGGAGCGCGGGCATGATACCGGATTTCACCGGCATCGCGTGGCGCGCGCCCGAACAGGCGGCAACGGCGTCGACGACGGCGAAATGGCTCACGCCCGAAGAGATCGAGGTCAGGTCCGCCTATTCGGAAGCGGACCTTGCCGGCCTTTCCTGGCTCGACACCTATCCGGGTCTCGCACCCTTCATCCGCGGTCCCTACCCTACCATGTATGTCCAGAAACCGTGGACGATCCGGCAATATGCGGGCTTCTCGACGGCGGAAGAATCGAACGCGTTCTATCGCCGCAATCTCGCCGCCGGGCAAAAGGGACTGTCGATCGCCTTCGATCTCGCCACCCATCGCGGCTATGACAGCGATCATCCGCGCGTCGCGGGCGATGTCGGCATGGCCGGCGTCGCGATCGATTCCATCCTCGACATGCGCCAGCTCTTCGACGGCATTCCGCTCGACGAGATGACGGTCTCGATGACGATGAACGGCGCTGTGCTGCCGGTGATGGCGCTTTATATTGTCGCCGCCGAAGAACAGGGCGTGGCGCAGAAGGATCTCGCCGGGACCATCCAGAACGACATCCTCAAGGAATTCATGGTCCGCAACACCTATATCTACCCGCCGAAACCGTCGATGCGGATCATCTCGGACATCTTCGCCTATACGTCCGAGCATATGCCGAAATTCAACTCGATCTCGATCTCCGGCTACCACATGCAGGAGGCCGGCGCGACGGCGGACCTCGAACTCGCCTATACCATCGCGGACGGCATCGACTATGTCCGCACCGGCATCGCGGCGGGGCTCGATGTGGACCGGTTTGCGCCGAGGCTTTCCTTCTTCTGGGCGGTCGGCATGAACTTCTTCATGGAGGTCGCGAAGCTGCGCGCCGGGCGGCTTCTCTGGGCGGCGCTGATGCAGAAGAACTTCGCGCCGAAGGACGAGCGCTCCCTGTCGCTTCGCGCGCATTGCCAGACATCGGGCTGGTCGCTGACGGCGCAGGACCCCTACAACAACATCATGCGCACCATGATCGAGGCAATGGCCGCGACACAGGGCCATACCCAGTCACTGCACACCAATTCCTTCGACGAGGCGCTGGCGCTGCCGACCGATCATTCGGCGCGGATCGCGCGCAACACGCAACTCGTGCTGCAAATGGAATCCGGCACCACGCGCAGCATCGACCCATGGGGCGGCTCGGCCTATGTCGAGCGCCTGACGCACGACCTCGCCAACCGCGCGCTTTCCCATATCGAGGAAGTGGAAGGCCTGGGCGGCATGGCCGCAGCCATCGAAAAGGGCATCCCAAAGCTCCGGATCGAGGAAGCGGCGGCGCGAACGCAGGCGCGCATCGATTCCCGCCAGCAGACGGTGGTCGGCGTCAACAATTTCCAGCCGAAACAGGACATGGAGGTCGATGTCCTCAAGGTGGACAATGCCGAGGTGCGCGCGCGCCAGCTTTCGAAACTCCAGCAATTGAAAGGCACGCGTGACGTCGCCACGGTCGAAAGTGCGCTTGAACAGTTGACGGCGGCGGCGCGGAGCGGCGACGGCAATCTTCTCGATTTCGCCATCCGCGCAGCCCGCGCCAAGGCGACGGTCGGAGAGATATCGCTGGCGCTCGAAAAAGCGTTCGGCCGGCATGTCGCGGAAATCCGCACCATCTCCGGCGTCTATCGGAAGGAAATCGGCGCGGATTCGACCATCGAGCGGGTTCTTGCCAAGGTCGAGGAATTCACGCGCACTACCGGAGCGGTGCCGCGCCTTCTCGTG
>SCRB01000314.1 GCA_004299545.1 Rhizobiaceae bacterium | reverse complement strand
CTCACAGACGGTCGAGGGCGGAGAGGACGAACTGCTTGAGTCTGTCTTTTCCGCCGGGCATCCATCCCATCGCCCGAAGACGGTCCGTCGCCATGACGTTGAGTGAGCCGGCGTCGGCATGAGCAGGAAGCGGGTGGGGCACCCCGCACTCCCGCCTGACGATGGCGAGCAGGTCCCGACGATCGAGGACAATATCCGAAACATTGAGGGCGGGCTCGCACCATGGGGTTTGGCCGAGCAGCAGGGAAATCGAAGCCGCCACATCCTCCCCATGCACTTCGGTGCCGACGCGTGGCGTGACCGGTCTCCCGGCGAGATAATCCTCGATCAGTCCGGACCATTTGTGCATCCTGCCTTGGGCCGCCGGCCCATAGACGCCGGTGATGCGCAGCGAGGCTGTCTCGAAGCCGGGGCGGGCCAGACGCCGAAGCCCCTCCTCCACCGCAAGCTTCACCTCGCCATAAAGCGTATCGGGCCGACAGGACGTCTTTTCGTCCAGCCTCGCGCCGGACGGGTGCGTTCCGTAGACGGCACGGCTCGACAGGAAGATGGCGCGTTTGACGCCTGCCTGCCGCGCCGCCTCGAACAGCCCGATCGAGCCCAACCGATTCCGCCGCCGGAAATTTTCGGGATCGGCGCCCTCGCCGCCGCGATAGCGGCCCGGCACATGATCGAAGGCGGCGTGGACGAAAACATCGACGCCGGCGAAGAGGTCGCCGAAATCCGCTTCCGGATCAAGCGCTTGCCGGACGAAACGCACAGGGCCGGTAAAGAACGTGTCCGATGGCTGCGTCCGCCCGGAAACGGTCACGGCATAGTCCTGTCGCAGCAGTTCCTCGACGATGAAACGGCCGACGAAGCCGGTGCCGCCGGAAACAAGGACGCGCGCCATTCAATCGCCCGACGCCGGATTGGGCAGAGCCGCGATGTCGGGTATCCCCTCGCCCGTCTCAAAGGCGTGCCACAGAGCGATCAGCGGGCCGAGGCGCTCCGCCTTCGGATGGTTTTTCTCCCACGGCTTTTCATACTGGTAGTGCAGCACCGAAATCCGCTTCCAATCCCACAATTGGGGCAGGTTGAACCAGACATATTGCAGCATGTTGAAGAAGACCGGCAGGCCCTGCCAATCGGGAAAGAAGCCTTCGAGGAAGGTCTGATCGGTCCGTCTCCAGAATGCACCCGGCCGGTCGAGCCTTTCCAGCATGGCGGAGAAGGTCGCTTCCGATGGCGACGCAACGAAAACGCCTGAATTCAGCCTGTGGAAGTCGGCAAGGCTTTCATAGACATTCGGCGCGGCGGAGAATTCCGGATATTCGAACAGCCTGTCGATGTTCTTGAGAACAATCGCATCGGCGTCGATGAAGACAATCCTGTCATAGCCCGTCATCTGCCAAAGCCTGAGCTTGGCGAAATTGTCGAGCGGCGTGTGGAAGAGAGGCTTTTCGCCCTTGGTGAAGGGAACTGCTTCATGCAGCCGCGCGCGGGCGTGACGCTCGTTGAAAGCGGCCGATGTCGGCAGCAGGTCGACCGGCTGGACCAGCGCTCCGAGGACAACAAGCGGCGCCAGTGCCTCTGCTGGAACACCGCCCGTGTGCATGACGATGATATCGGCGCTTGTGCCGGTCAGCCTGAGCGACCTTACCAGCGCACTCGCACCGCGGCCGTAGTCCGCATTGGTGACGAGGGTGACGTAAGCGTGGCGCGAGCGGGTCAAATGCAAACCTCGCTAACTCACGCTCTTCAGCCGCTTTCCTTCCGGATCGCGCTCCAGCGTCGGCGCAATCGCCTTCGTCCAGGCGGAAAGCGCCGGGATGCGGTTGCGATCGACGCGATAGGCATATTTTCTGGCGACATCGATCACTTCCGAGAGAAGGCCTTCCTGCAACATGGTGGGATCGAGACCGAGGCCGAGGAACTGGTCGTTCTTCACCACCAGATCGTTTTCCGCCGCTTCCTTGCGCGGGTTCGGCAGCCAGGCGATCGCCGCGCCGGTCAGTTTCGATACCAGCGCCGCGAGATCGCGGACGCGGTGCGTCTCGGTCATCTGGTTGAAGATCCTGACGCGCTCGCCCCTTTTCGGCGGGTTCCTGAGTGCAATCTCGATGCAGCGCACGGAATCCTGGATATGGATGAACGCGCGGGTTTGACCACCAGTCCCATGGACGGTGAGCGGATGGCCGATCGCCGCCTGGATGAGGAAACGGTTGAGCACCGTGCCGTAATCGCCGTCATAATCGAAACGGTTGATGAGTTGGACGTTGCGCCTCGTCTCATCCGTATGCGTTCCCCAGACGATTCCCTGATGCAGGTCGGTGATGCGCAACCCGTCGTTCTTCGCATAGAACTGGAAGAGAAGCTGATCGAGGCACTTCGTCATGTGGTAGATGGAGCCGGGATTGGCCGGATAGAGGATTTCCTGTTCCGCCACCTCGCCGTTGAGCCGTTCGATACCGACGGGAAGATACCCCTCGGGGATCGCCGCGCCGACGGTCGAATAGCCATAAACGCCCATCGTGCCGAGATGGAGGAGATGCGCGTCGAGATCGAGTTCCACCATCGCGTTGAGCAGATTGTGGGTCGCGTTGACATTGTTGTTGACCGTATAGTTCTTGTGCCGGTCGCTTTTCATCGAATAGGGCGCGGCGCGCTGTTCGGCGAAGTGGATGATCGCGTCGGGCCGGTTCTCCGCCAGCCAGTTCTTCAGGACTTCATAGTCACGGGCGAGGTCGATCAGATGGAAACGGATGCGCCGCCCCGTCTCCAGATGCC
>SCRB01000313.1 GCA_004299545.1 Rhizobiaceae bacterium | reverse complement strand
GCCGAATATCTTTACAACAACAGGTCGGACGGGCTGATCGTGCTCGACGGCAACCTGACGGAAGCAATGTTCACGGGCGACGACCGGGAAGGCCGGCCGCCGGTGATGTTCGCCTGCGAATGGCTGGAAGGCCATGACCAGCCGAGCGTGACAGTCGACAACCATCATGGCGCAAGGCTGGCGGTCGGGCATCTGGTCGCACTCGGCCATCGCCATATCGGCCATGTCGCGGGTCCGCCGGAGAACGTCCTGACCCGGCATCGGGCGGCGGGCTTCCGCCATGCCCTGGCGCAGGCCGGTCTGCCGGCGGACGAACGCTGGTTCATCGAGGGTGACTTCACGCTCCGCTCCGGGGTCGCGGCGGCGGAACGCTGGCTCGAACTCGACGAGCGGCCGACGGCTCTTTTCTGTTCGAGCGACGCGATGGCCTGCGGGTTTATTTCCCGGCTCCGCCGCAATGGTGTCGACGTGCCCGGTGACGTCTCGGTGGTGGGCTTCGACGATATCGACATCGCGGCCCATTTCACGCCGCCGCTCACCACAATCCGGCAGCCGCGCGCTGAAATCGGCGAGACCGCAACCGCCATTCTCCTTCAGTTGATGCGCGCTCCGGAGGGAGGCGAGAACACGCCGACGATGAAAGAGAGGAGCAAGGTCCTGCCGCTCGAACTCGTCGTTCGCGACAGCACCGGCAGGCCGAAGGATTGCTGATTTCTCTCACGGAAGCGAGGGAGAATGGGCAGATTGTTCAGCAACGGCAGCCGGTGGCGTGTTTACAGCGCCGTTCCGCGCCTGCCATATGATGTTTCCATCTGGCGGGCGGCGCTCGCGCGGGCAAATTCGTTTCATGGAGGTCGGCCGTGTCGGAAACAGATCGGTACCGTTTGGGAATAGAGACGCGGCGGAGCGTGCTGGGGGATGCTCATGTGGACCGGGCCGAGGCGCGGAAGACTTCTTTCGATACCGACTTTCAGGCCCTGATCACGGAAAGCGCCTGGGGATCGGTCTGGTCGCGCCCGGACATCACGCGGCGCGAGCGTTCGATGATAACGCTGGCACTGCTGGCAGCTCTCGGGTGTCATGAGGAATTCGCGCTGCATCTGCGCGCAACGGCCAATACGGGCGCCAGCGAAGACGACATCCGGGAGGTTCTCCTGCATGTCGCGATTTACGCGGGCGTGCCCGCTGCGAATACGGCATTCCGGATCGCCAGGCAGGAATTCGAAGCAATGAAGAAAGCCTGATCCCGCCTCTGACCGGCCGCCCCCGCATCGACCGGCAGGGCCGCACGTTCGAACGCGCGGATGACAGGCGGGACGGCAACGCTTATCCTTGCATCAGAGAGACACAATGAGGAGACGCGCCATGGCTGTCGAAATCGAGCAATTCATGTGCAGGAGCGATAATTTCGGCGCCCTTGTCCATGATTCGAGATCAGGCGAGACCGCGCTCATCGATGCGCCGGAAGAGGCGCCTATCCTCGCCGCGGTCGAACGCACCGGATGGCGTCCGACGATCATCTTCACGACGCATCATCATGTCGATCATGTCGAGGCCAACCTTGTCCTGAAGCAGCGCTTCGGCCTGAAGATCATCGGCCCGGCGGCAGAGGCCGCGAAAATTCCCGGCATCGACGAGACGGTGGAAGAGGGTCATGTGATCCGCTTTGCCGGCGAACCCGTCACCGTCATAGCGACGCCGGGCCACACGGCCGGCCATGTCAGCTATCATTTCGCCCAAAGCGGCGTGGTCTTCACCGGCGATACGCTGTTTTCACTCGGCTGCGGCAGGCTGTTCGAGTGCCCGCCGCAGACGATGTTCCATTCGCTTCAGAAGCTTGCGGCGCTGCCGGTGGAGACGCGCGTCTATTGCGGCCATGAATACACGCAGTCGAATGCGCGCTTCGCGCTCACCGTCGATCCGACGAACGACGCGCTCAAGGAGCGCGCCGCCGAGATCGACCGGCTGCGGGCGGAAGACAAGCCGACGCTTCCTACGACGATCGGACGGGAACTCGCGACCAATCCCTTCCTGCGCTGGCATGACGCGGCCGTGCGCAACACGCTTCAAATGCCGCGCGCCGGCGATAGCGAGGTCTTCGCCGAGATCCGCAAGCGCAAGGACAATTTCTAACGGTGGCGTCTTCCGCTGCGGATTTCACGTAATTTTGGACGCGAAACCGCGCCACATTCTGCTAAAATTGCCCTATGCGACGGCCTTTGCCACCATGTCCGGATGCTGGCCGATCACCCGGACATAGCGATGGCGAAGTCCGGCGCGGTCGCCCTCGCCTGCTCCCAATCGCCCAGGGTGCCGACCGGAACCCGGAAGCGGCTGGCGAACTCGGATTGCGACAGGCCAAGACCTGTTCTCGTTCTGCGGATCAGGCGGGCGCGCTGGCCGCGATCCAGCGCTTCGGCCGTCACGCCAAAATCTTCCGCATCGGCCGGGTCAGCAGGCAGCGCGATACGCTCGTTCTTCACCCTTGTTGCTCCTTCTCACCGCGACCACGGAAAGCCCGGGGCAATCGCATGTGACGGTTTTCACCCCCTCCGGCCCTTCGGGCCACCTCCCCCTCAAATGTGGAGGAAAGCCGCGACGGCGGCGTATTTCCCTCACCTGCAGGGGGAGGGTGCCGAGCGAAGCGAGGCGGGTGGGGGTGCTGGTAATCCATATGCGATTGCCCTGCCGAAAGCCAGCGGCGGTCGTCATGATCTCCGTTCTTCCGTCTCCGCAGGCTTCCCTTTCAGGCGGCCGCCTGCTTCTTGTTCTGCCGGTTGGCGATCAGATCATCCACAACCGTGGGGTCGGCGAGCGTCGAGGTATCGCCAAGCGAGGTGAACTCGTCTTCGGCGATCTTGCGCAGGATGCGGCGCATGATCTTGGCCGAGCGCGTCTTCGGCAGGCCCGGCGCGAACTGGATCTTGTCGGGTGCGGCGATGGCGCCGATCTCCTTGCGCACATGCGCGATCAGTTCCTTGCGCAACTCCTCGCTCGGCTTCTCGCCTTCCGCCAGCGTGACGTAGCAATAGATGCCCTGGCCCTTGATATCGTGCGGATAGCCGACGACGGCGGCCTCCGCCACCTTGTCATGGGCGACAAGCGCCGATTCCACTTCTGCCGTGCCCATGCGGTGGCCGGACACGTTGATGACGTCGTCGACGCGCCCGGTGATCCAGTAATAGCCGTCGGCATCGCGGCGGCACCCGTCGCCGCTGAAATACTTGCCCTTATAGGCGGAGAAATAGGTCTGCACATAGCGGTCGTGATCCCCGTAAACGGTACGCGTCATGCCCGGCCAGGCCTGCTTCATGCACAGATTGCCACTTCCTTCCCCCTCGATGACGTTGCCGTCACCGTCCAGCAGTTCCGGGACGACGCCGAAGAAGGGCAGCGTCGCGGAGCCCGCCTTCAGGTCGATGGCGCCCGGCAGGGGCGCGATCATGATGCCGCCGGTTTCGGTCTGCCACCAGGTGTCGATCACCGGGCATTTCTTCTCGCCGACGACATTGAAGTACCACTCCCACGCCTCCGGATTGATCGGTTCGCCGACCGAGCCGAGGATGCGCAGTGTCTTGCGCGAGGTCTTCTTCACCCACTCGTCGCCGGCGCCCCTCAGCGCGCGGATGGCGGTCGGCGCCGTATAGAAGATGTTGACCTTGTGCTTGTCGCAGACCTCCCACATGCGCGACGGGGTCGGATAGTTCGGCACGCCCTCGAACATCAGCGTGGTCGCACCATTGGCCAACGGCCCGTAGAGGATATAGGAGTGGCCCGTCACCCAGCCGACATCGGCCGTGCACCAGTAGATATCGCCCTCCTGATAGTCGAAGACATATTGGTGCGTCATCGACACAAAGACGAGATAGCCGCCGGTCGTGTGGAGCACGCCTTTCGGCTTGCCGGTCGAACCGGATGTATAGAGAATGAAGAGCGGATCCTCCGCCTTCATCCTTTCCGGCTTGCAATCGGGTTTCACCGATGCGGCTTCCTCATGCAGCCAGAAGTCGCGGCCTTTCACCCAGTTGACAGCAGCACCGGTGCGGCGCGTGACGATCACCTTACCGACCTTGATCCCGTCTTTCGCCGCAATATTGATCGCCTTGTCGGCGTTGTCCTTCAACGGAATGCGCTTGCCCGCGCGCAGGCCCTCGTCGGCGGTGATGACGAAATCCGATTTGCAATCGACGATGCGCCCGGCCAGCGCATCCGGCGAAAATCCGCCGAACACCACCGAATGGATGGCGCCGATGCGCGTGCAGGCGAACATCGCATAAGCCGCCTCCAGTATCATCGGCATATAGATCGTCACACGGTCGCCCTTCTTGACGCCATGCTTCTTCAGCACGTTGGCGAAGCGGCAGACCTGTTCGTAAAGCTCGTTATAGGTGACCTTCTTCTCATCGTAGGGGTTGTCGCCTTCCCAGATGATGGCGACCTGCTTGCCCCGCTTCTTCAGATGGCGGTCGATGCAGTTGTAGGAAACGTTCGTCAGCCCGTCCTCGAACCATTTGATCGAGACCTTGCCGGTAAAGGAGGCGTTCATCACCTTCGTGTAGGGCTTGAACCAGTCGATGCGCTTGCCGTGCCTGCCCCAGAAGCGGTCAGGGTTCTTGACGCTCTCGGCATACCATTTCTGGTAGGTCTCCTTGTCGATCAGGGCATTTTTCTTCCATGCGGGTTGGACACGATGGACA
>SCRB01000312.1 GCA_004299545.1 Rhizobiaceae bacterium | reverse complement strand
CATGTTCCTCACTCCCGGCGCGAAACCTTTCTGGGGTGGAACCTATTTCCCACGTGAGCCGCGCTACGGCAGGCCGGGCTTCATCCAGGTCCTCGAAGCCATCAATAAAGCGTGGAGCGAAAAGAAGGAAGACATCAGCCAAAGCGCCGCGAAACTCAACGCCTTCGTCGCCCGGCAATTGTCTCCCGCGGCAAGTCCCGTTGCGTTCACCGCCGAAACGCTCGCCACTCTGGCCGCAACGATCCAGAACATGATTGATCCGGACACGGGCGGCCTGAAAGGTGCGCCGAAATTTCCGAATATGCCGCTGATGTCCACTCTCTGGCTCAGCTGGCTGGAAACCGGCAACCGGCAACACTGTGATTCAGTGCTGGACAGCCTGGCCCATATGTTGAACGGCGGTATCTACGATCATGTCGGCGGGGGGCTTTGCCGCTACTCGACCGATGCCGACTGGCTGGTGCCGCATTTCGAGAAGATGCTTTATGACAACGCCCAACTGATCCGGCTGTGCAACTGGGCGTTCGGCACAACGCGGAACGACTTATTTCGAAACCGAATCGAAGAAACGATCAGCTGGCTTCGGCGCGAAATGCTGATCGACGGCTCGGCCTTTGCCGCCAGCCTAGACGCCGATTCGGATGGGGAGGAGGGGCGCTTTTACACTTGGACCAGAGCGGAGCTCGGCCTGATTCTCGGAGACGACGCGGATCAGTTGCTGCGAGACTACAGATTGTCGAAGCCGGCACAATGGGAGGGCGACCCGATCCTGCATCGCTTCTCCGCGGGCGAAGCGGCTGATGTTTCACGTGAATCCACTCTCAGCTCCGCCGCGCCCTTGCTCGAGAAACTGCGCATCGCCCGCGAGGACCGTGTCCGACCCGGTCGGGACGACAAAATCCTTGTCGACTGGAATGGTTTCTCCATACGTGGGATCGCCGAGGCCGCGCGTTCGTTCGCCCGCAACGATTGGCTCGATCTTGCCCGGTCCATCTATCGTTTCGTATATGAATCGATGGATGACGCACAACGCTTGCCGCATTCTATCCGGGGGATCAAACGTCTTTATCCCGCCATGGCCACAGACTATGCCTCAATGATCAACGCCGCGATTTCGCTTTACGAGGCAACCCGGCAGGACATGTATCTGGCGGATGCGCGGACATGGATGGCGAAACTTGACGCGTGGTACCGTGACGAGGAAGGCACCGGCTATTATCTCACGGCTTCGGACGCCCGCGACGTTCCCATGCGGATCCGTGGTGATACCGACGAGGCCATCCCCTCGGCCACGGCACAGATCATCGAGGCCGTGGCGCGCCTGGCGAACGTCACGGGCGACGCGGACCTTGAGAAGCATTGCGAGAGCCTCGTCGCCGCATCGACAGGGCGGATCGCCAACCGGCATTACGGGCAGGCAGGAATTGTCAACGCGGCGGCGATCGCCGCGAACCCCCACAAACTCCTCCTCGTGGAAACCGAGCAGCCGGCTTTCGTTTCGGTCGCGAATCGTTATCCTGACCCACGCAGGGTGGACATCATCGTCGAGACAGGAACGAAAGCCGCCAGCTTGCCGGGTAATATCCTTCCGGATACATCGCGACCTGCCGCATGGCTTTGCCGCGACGGAGCCTGTTTGCCACCCGTTTACGATCCTGACGCCCTTGAAAAGGCGCTAAAGCGCTGAGGCAGTGCTCCGGACAAAACAGGAACAAATAACCACGTACCCGATCAGGTGTTCATCGAATCGAAGAAATCGGCGTTCGATTTCGTCTGCTTCAGCTTGTCGATCAGGAATTCGATCGCATCCGTCGTCCCCATAGGGGCCAGAATGCGCCGCAGGACGAAAATCTTCTGCAGGTCGGCGCGCGGGATAAGCAGGTCCTCCTTGCGCGTGCCGGACTTGAGGATATCAATTGCCGGGTAGATGCGCTTGTCGGCCACCTTGCGGTCGAGCTGGATTTCGCAGTTGCCCGTGCCCTTGAACTCCTCGAAGATCACCTCGTCCATGCGGCTGCCGGTATCGATCAACGCAGTGGCGATGATGGTCAGCGACCCGCCTTCCTCGATGTTGCGCGCAGCGCCGAAGAAGCGCTTCGGCCGCTGCAGGGCGTTGGCGTCGACGCCGCCGGTGAGCACCTTGCCGGAGGATGGCACGACCGTGTTGTAGGCGCGGCCGAGCCGAGTGATGGAATCGAGCAGGATCACAACATCCCGCCCGTGCTCGACCAGTCGCTTGGCCTTCTCGATCACCATTTCGGCGACTTGGACATGGCGCACCGCCGGCTCGTCGAAGGTCGAGGAGATCACCTCGCCTTTCACCGAACGCTGCATGTCGGTGACTTCCTCCGGCCGCTCGTCGATCAAAAGCACGATCAGGTAGCATTCGGGATGATTGGAAGTGATCGAATGCGCGATATTCTGCAACAGCACCGTCTTGCCGGTGCGCGGCTGCGCGTTGATCAGCGCACGCTGTCCTTTGCCGATGGGCGCCACCAGATCGATCACGCGCGCGGAAAGGTCTTTCGTCGCCGGATTCTCGACCTCCATCTTCAGCCGCTCGGTCGGATAGAGCGGCGTCAGATTGTCGAAATGGATCTTGTGCCGTATCTTCTCCGGGTCGTCGAAATTGATGGTGTTGACCTTGAGCAGCGCGAAATACCGCTCGCCTTCCTTCGGTCCCCG
>SCRB01000037.1 GCA_004299545.1 Rhizobiaceae bacterium | reverse complement strand
CGGCAAGATCGGCGAGAGTCTGCGTCGACTCGCGGTTGATCTTCACAGGGTAGTCCGGAAGATTGATCTTCTGCGACAGCGGCTCGGAAATCTTGGTGTATTTCAGAAGCTCGGCGCGAACTTCCTTTGGATGGTTCTGCGCATATTCCAGCGACTCGTCCATGGCGGCACGGAACCGCTTCACGGCGTCCGGGTGCTGCTTGTAGTAGTTGCCGCTGGTGAAATAGCCGGAGATCATCATGTGCGGCGCGGTGTCGACGAGGCACCAGGAAACGACATTTGCGCCCTGGCCGCGGGTGATCGTCAGGAACGGCTCCACGATCCATGCCGCATCAATTCGCTTCTTGGCGAGTGCGGCGGGCATGTCGGGAAAAGACAGTTCGACGAACTTGACCTTGCTCGGATCGCCGCCGGCCGCGCGCACCGCCGCCTTGACCGTCGTGTCTCCGATGTTCTTGAGGTTGTTGACGGCGACCGTCTTGCCTTCCAGATCCTTGGCGTTCTTGATCGGGCTGTCCTTGGGCGCGACGATGCCGCCGAAGTCGTGTCCTTTCTTGCCGGTGGAGGAATTGCCGGCTGCTACGATCTTGAAGTCGAGGCCGCGCGATTCCGCGATGATCAGCGAGGTGACATTGGAGAAGCCGAACTGATACTGGCCGCTGACGACGCTCGGAATGATAGCCGCGCCGCCCTGGGCGAGTTCGAGATTGAGATCGAGACCCTGCTTCGTGAAGAAGCCCTTGTCACGTCCGAGGTAGATCGGCGCGACATCCGCGATCGGGATCACGCCTACCGTGATCTGGTCAGCGGCTGCCGCTGCATTCACCGATGCCAGAGACGTCAGCGCAATGGCGAAGGCCGATAAGGCCGGCGTAAGAAATCTTTTCATATGTTCTCCTCCATGATTGTCGCCGACGCATCGGCTTGCGAACCGAGCAGGCGAGGTAATCCGCCGATGAGCCGACGCATACGCTGACAGAAGCCGACCGGCTTCGACGGCCGCCCCTCCCGCGTACCAAACCGACTGCCATCGAACCCAAGCAGGTACGAAGTGTCAAATACATGTTTCTTTGCGCGTCATCTCGAAACGATATGAGACACTGAGGCGATGCCAGCCCCGCCCGAAGCCTAATTGTCCACGCGGCCTAGGGTGTCATTCATCGATGATGGGCGACAGGGCCGGATGGCCATGGCTGATCTTCGAAAGCAAACTGTGCACCGTTGCCAGGACCTGCATCTCGGCCTTCTTGCTGGCACGGTCGGCACGACGCGTAGAGTAGAGAATGCGTGAAATCGGTGGGTTCGTGACCGGGCGTGCGACAAGTTCGCCGCTCTTCAGTTCGCGTGTGACGTTGTTGAGCGGGAGGATCCCGCAAGCCATGCCGCACATGATGAGTTCCTTCATCGCCGACATCGATTCGACTTCGTAAGAGACTCTGATCTTGCGGTCTTGCTGGCGCATCGTCGCCTCGACGATTTGCCGGATGAAGTCGCGCGCGCCCGGCATGACAAAGGGGGCGTCGGACAACAGGTCGAACTCGATGGGTCCCGGTACGTCGAAGCGTGAGCCGGGCTGCGCCACGAAATAGAGCGTCTCCCGCAGAAGCGGCGTGCGCAGCATGGTGCGGCCGGCGGGAACGCTGTAGGCGAGGGCAA
>SCRB01000036.1 GCA_004299545.1 Rhizobiaceae bacterium | reverse complement strand
CCTATCGTCAGGATCGTGGACTTCGACATGATCGCCTTCGGCAAGGTTGGCTGGGAAGACAACCAGATTGGTGCCGCCGGCATGCCGTAGCGACGGAAACAGGATGCCGCGAAGACCGGCGGTGATGACGAGGTCTGCCAGCTTCCAGGACGGCGGTGTCTTCTTCTCGATGCGGGCGATCTGCCGCCAAGTGCAATCCCATTGCTGCCAGGCATCATCCCAGACGTTTGGATCGAACCCCTCCGAGAGATCAGCAACCTCGGTCAGCGTGATCTTGTAGGCGGCGAGGGTGGCCGGCGGGGTGATGCTGGCGCCCTGTTTGTATTCCTCGATAGCCGTTTGGGCAGAACGGGACAGATAAAGCGCTTCGACCCCTGGCCGATTGAAACGACCGCCGTCGACCGCTGCGCCAGCGCCGCTGGTTGGTATGAAAGCCCATTTGGGTGTCAGATAGCGATGGAAGATCTCGTCGGGACCGATGCGGGTGATTTTCACCCGCGCGCCCCATTCTCGAGATCGCGGATAAAAGCAAGAACTGCTTCGACCTGACCGTCGGCGACAAGTTCGGCTGCGGTGCGATGGCGGTAATCGGCAATCGGCTCATTGCGATACCAGTAGATCGCCTTGTCGACGTCACCGGTGAGTTCCGTCGCCGCCGAGATCACCTTGACCATCTCACGCATCCGGCCCTGTAGTCGCTCCGAAGAAGGGTTGCGCAGCGTGTTGCGGTGGACGCCGGTCAACTGCGCGAGGTTGGCCACCTTTACACCCAAGGCCTGGGACAGACGCTTCGGTGAGATATAGGGTGTGCGCGGCTCCTGCAGGCTATCGACAAAGCCTGAAACCGCCGTGGAGTGTGCGAGCAACGCGTGGGGCATGACTACCTCCTATCTCTTGTACGCACAATATATGCACATTCTGGCGCATAACAAGTGAATAAGAGGCATGGTGAAACCAAAATGGGTCGCATCGTTCCATCCTTGCGCTGACGCCTTTCCGAACGGCAGCTTCGCGCCGCCATTTCGGCCGTTCGGGCAGACTTTGACTTTACCAAAAAGCCGACGTCTTGCGGGCGCGACAGGATGATGGCTAAGTGCTTTCTGTTGGCCAAGGCCTCCGAGAAACTTGTCGGGGACAGACGACGGATTGCTGTCCCCAAGGCGCGCCTTTGCGAAGCGCTTTTGCTATATATCGGCACGGCGAGGATAATGTGTCGAAGCTTGGCGACGATAAGTTCTGTATTCTGAGTTTGGACGGTGGGGGAGCCAAGGGCTTCTCCACGCTAGGCGTCTTGCTTGAAGTCGAGGCTATAGTTTTTGAGACGAACACCTGTCGCCGCATCGTCAACTACCCCAGGCAGCATTCAGAGAACCTGACGACGAAACACCAGGCCACCCAGTGCCGGTTTAAGCCGACGGTCCGCGTGTTCAAGAGCATGCGCAACAAGATGATCAGCGACCGCTATCTCGCGAAGGGTTTGGCGCCCTCGTACTTTATCGAGGGGCTCTTGTCGAACGCGCCAAACATCTGCTTCTCTCAGCGATTCCAAGACACCTACGACCGTTCGATGGCCTATCTGAAGGCCGCCACTCGGGATCAGTTAGAGTGTGCGAATGGCATCCATTATCTGGTTCGGGATTATTCTGACGTGGCTTGGTCGAACGCCGATTTCACCAGCTATATGAACGCCGTTGACGCCTATTGGAAAGCCAACTGAGTGTTCTGCTGCCGGTTCTATGCATCGTGGGGGGAACGGAAGGACGGTTCCCGACCTCGAGCCTGCCGAGCGGCAATGCGCCCTCAAAAGCGACATTCGGTGCCACTTGCATTACTGCAGAGCTGGCCGCTCCAGTGCCCTAGAACCTGTCTGCAATTAGGTGGATGAGGAAAGATCGCCCGCCATAAGCTTTAGGGGTATCGCGTTGTCGCGCATCGAACAGTCAGGCAGCCAGCGCCAGCTTGCTTTCAAGTTGCCGCGCCTCAGCGACCCCCAGCCGGACAAGGTCGGCGAGGATGTGCTCGACATCGGTGCGCGCAGCCGTTCCGGCAGCAAACAGGTCCGGCACTGCGGTCCGCACGCTATCAAGCCATCGGCATACGCGTGCACCGATGCCTTGGCCGATCCAGAGAGCCGTGTCGTCGTTGTAACTTGTCAGCCATGCACGCGTGGCCGCAGTCAATACGGGAACCAGTAACGCCTGCGGCGCGACTTCGAGCCAGTTCATGGCGACGTTCGCCACAAAATAGCTGGGACCGTTTTCAAGGAATGAAACCAGCGCCGGAAGAAACGGCGCGGTCCGGTCCATTACCTTCGGCACGAGATAGCAGCTCGTCGGCCCGATCCAGGCGTAGTCGTTGAAGAAGATGGTCGCGAGCCCCGAGGCCAGGTGACGTTCGATGCCGCCGGAGCGCGACCCGACCTCGCGACGCCAGTTCCACGACGACGCTAGGCGCGCTGCAATCTGTTGCCGGATACGCGGCGCATCGTCGACCAGGCGCTGTGTGTTGAAATAAATTACATCGACGGCGCGGAGAAAGAGCGGCGCGACTTCAAGAAAAGGCTCATCCGGCAGCGGCAGAATCCATCGCAGCGTCAGTTCGTCAATAGCGCTTTCCGATAAGCCGACGATCGCATGGGCCAATAGGCGGTAATAGCTTCCGTTCCACTCGCTTGCGGGCTGGGCAATCTCGTCATCCTGCTCCCGTCCGAAGCCGTTCAGCCAAGCAGAAAATTCAGCGTACGCAGCCGCCAGTTCCCGCAGCCATGGCCGCCGTTCGGCATCCAGCACGGGATCAAGGGCGTCCAGCCACAACCCTGCGGCCTGA
>SCRB01000311.1 GCA_004299545.1 Rhizobiaceae bacterium | reverse complement strand
CCATCATATTGATGTGTCAGGGGCCGTGCCGGGCGCATTTCCCCTGTTATCGGATCGGGTTCCGCTGGCACAAAGATATTGCCGGGGCGGCATTCCGGTCACGCGCTTGAACATGGTGGTGAAGGCGGCGGCGCTTTCATAACCGAGGTCGTAGGCGATGGCGCTGACTTTCTCGCCGGCGACGAGGCGCGGCAGCGCGGCCAGCAGGCACGCCTGCTGACGCCATTCCAGCACGGAAAGCCCCGTTTCCCGACGGAAGGCGCGTGTGAAGGCGCTGCGGCTCATCGCCATCGCTGCTGCCCAGTTGTCGATCGTCTCATGCGCCGACGGGGCCGACAGGAACTTCCGGCAGAGCGCCGCAAGCCGCGGCTCATGCGGCAGGGGCAGGCTGAGCGGCATATCGGGCAGGAGCGGCAGTTCCGCCATGATAAGCGCCATGATCAGGCCCGCCCGGCTTTGCGGGTCGTATTCGGGCGGTTGGCGGACGGCCTCGACGATAAGGCTTTTCATCAGTTCGGTCATGCGCACGACATGGCTGCGGGCGGGCCGCGCCGAAAGTGCTTCCGGCTCGACATAGATCGATCCGGTCGTCAGGCGCTCGATCGCCTCGACGGAGTGCCGCGTGCCGGCGGGGATCCAGAGAGCATGATCGGGTGGAACGAGCCAGCGGTTGTGTTCCGTCGCGACGATTGCCACGCCGGAAAGGGCGCAGAGGAGTTGCGAGCGGCGGTGTTCATGCGGCAGGATGACGTCGCCGGCCGGGTATTCGCCGCGCCGTGCCACGATCGGCCGCGGGACGGCCTCCAATGGGGCGAGATCCAGATACGTCACTTTCTGATCCATTCGCGAAAAAAGATGATCTATCCACGAAAGCAGGTCGCCCGGCAAGGCGCTATATAGCGGTTTGAGGAAGCCCGAGGGCAAGGCCAGAACCTCTACGCGTTTCCCAAGTCCACAGATGGAGTTCGGCTTGTCTGAGAACACGACGATGGCGGATAAAACCGCTGCGGAAAAGAGTGCTGCCGACCAGACGGTGTTTGCCGTGCTCTCGGCGCTGGCTTTCTGTCATTTCCTCAATGACGTGATGCAGTCGCTGCTTCCGGCGATCTATCCGCTCCTGAAGACGAACTACGCCCTGAGCTTCGCCCAGATCGGCATCCTGACGCTGACTTTCCAGGGTACAGCCTCGCTGCTGCAACCGATCGTCGGCATCGTCACCGACAAGCGGCCGCAACCTTATGCGCTTTTCTGCGGCATGGGGTTCACGCTTGTCGGCCTTCTCTTCCTGGCCTACGCGTCGCATTACTGGATCCTCCTCGTCGGCGCATCCATGGTCGGGGTGGGATCGTCGATCTTCCATCCGGATGCCTCGCGCGTCGCGCGCATGGCGTCCGGCGGCCGGCTCGGATTGGCGCAGTCGGTCTTCCAGGTGGGAGGCAATGTCGGGTCTTCGATCGGGCCGCTGCTCGCTGCCTTCATCGTGCTGCCGCACGGCCAGATGAGCCTCGCCTGGTTCTCGATGGCCGCACTTGTCGGCATGCTGGTGCTGTGGAACGTCGGCGGCTGGTACAAGCGAAACCATGCTTCCGTCGCGAAGGCGTCCAGGGCCCGGTCGGTCCAGACGGAACTGCCGCAGGCGCGCATCATGACGACGCTCGTCGTGCTCGCCATGCTGGTGTTCTCGAAATATATCTATCTCGCCAGCATCACCAGCTATTACATCTTCTATACGGTGCACAAGTTCCACGTCTCCGTGCAAACGGGCCAGGTCCTGCTGTTTGTCTTCCTTGCGGCCGTCGCGGCGGGGACGATCGTCGGCGGCCCGCTCGGCGACCGCTTCGGCCGCAAATATGTGATCTGGGTGTCGATCCTCGGCGTCCTGCCGTTCACGTTGGCGCTGCCCTATTGCGGCCTTGCCGGCACGGTGATCCTGTCGATTGTCATCGGCATGGTGCTGGCGTCGGCGTTCCCGGCCATCATCGTCTATGCGCAGGAATTGCTGCCGGGCCGCGTCGGACTGATCGCGGGGATCTTCTTCGGCTTCGCCTTCGGCATGGGCGGCATCGGCGCCGCCGGGCTTGGCATGCTGGCCGACATGAAGGGCATCGATTTCGTCTATTCGATGTGCTCCTACCTGCCGGCCATCGGGCTTCTCACCGTCTTCTTGCCCAATATCGAAGGGCCGCGACAGCACTTGCACAAGGCGGTTGCGTGAACGCGGCCGCGGAGGCCAGCGTCAAAAGCGGGCGATGACGAGGCTGTCCATGACGGCGCCGAGATGCAGTACGACGCCGAGAAGGACGAAGCCGTGCCAGAGCGCCGTGTTGAAGCGGAGTTTCGGGCGGAGGTAGAACACGACGCCGGCCGAATAGGCGAGGCCGCCGGCGAGGATCAGCCAGAGCGCGGTTTCGGGCAGGCTCGCGGCGAAGCTTCTGGCGACGAAAACGCCGCACCAGCCAAGCGCGAGGTAGAAGACGACGGCCAAACGGTCGAAGCGCCCCGGCAGGAACAATTTCAGCGCCATGCCGAAACCCGCCGCACCCCACACGATCCAGAACATGGTCCAAGTGAGGGACGTGTTGGGCATCTGCGCGAGGAAGGGTGTGTAGGTACCGGCGATCAGAAGATAGATGCCGGCGTGGTCGAAACGCCGGAGCAACCGCTTCGCGCGGGACAAGGGCACCATGTTGTAGGCGCAGGAGAGCGACAGCGTTGTCAGCAGGCAAGCGACATAGAAGATCGTTGCGAGATATTCATGGCCGCCTGCGTGGAAGGCTGCGAGTGCAAGCAGGACCGAGCTTGCGGAAACAGCGAGCACCAGCCCGACGCCATGGACGATGCCATCGGCAATGAGTTCGCTGCGTGTGCACGGATAGCGCGGGACGAAGGGGATGGCTGCAATGCGTTCGGCGAGTTCATCGGTCATACTGTTTCATAGCACGATGATTCCGTCAGGGTTTTGACAACCGCTAAGAATGACGACGATCCGTCGCAGGGGCGGCGAGCCTATTGAATATAAACGGTGACGCTCGCGGCGCGGCCTGCCGCATCGATGACAGTAAGCGTCGAGGAGCCACCGCCATCCGGCGTCCAGTCCGTCACCCGCTTGCGGGAGAGACCGGCCAGCGGCTTGCCGTTCGCCAGCCAGCGGAAGGGCGCGCGGCCGCCCTGGAGCTTGAGCACGAGGGGAGCGTGCGCGTCACCATCGGCTTCGAGGTCGACCCGGGCACCGTCCGGCGGGAAGATGATGCGCGGCGGTGGCTCGATCATCTCGTGTACGGAGGGAAGCTCGCCCGGCGCGGTGAAGCGCTGCAGCGTGATCGGCAGGTCGGCGCGGGCCTGCCGCAAGGCGCCGGCGGGCGCCTGCGGCAGCGGCACGACGGGCACGCCGGAGCGCGTGAAGGCCTGGAACAGGATCGGCGCGGCCGAGACATAGCCGGCGAGGCCGGGCACCGGGCCGCCGTCCGGCCGCCCGATCCAGACGCCGAGCACATGGCGGCCGTCGAAGCCGACCGACCAGGCGTCGCGATAGCCGTAGCTGGTCCCGGTCTTGTAGGCGATGCCGATCCGCAGTGCCTCCAGCGGCGGCACGACACCCGAGAGAATATCGCCTACCTGCCAGGTCGCTACCGGGTCGATCAGCCGTCTTGCCGGCGGTTGATCGTTCCTGGAAGGCGTTTCGTGCAAAGGCACGACCTCGCCGCGATTGGCAAGTGCGGTATAGAGCTGGACGAGATCGCGCAGGCTGATGCCGATGCCGCCAAGGCCGATTGCCAACCCGGGCGCTTCATCCTTCGGCAGCACCGCATGGATGCCCGCCTGCCGGAAGCGGGCAAGGAGGCGAAGCGGGCCGACGGCATCGAGGATACGGATTGCCGGAACGTTGAGCGACATCTGCAAGGCCTGCCGGATCGACACGTCGCCCTGATAGCCCATGTCGAAATTGCGCGGCCTGTAGCCATCGAAATCGGCGGGCTTGTCGGCGATGATCGTCTGCTGTGCGATCAGTCCTTCCTCGAATGCGAGCCCGTAGATGAAGGGCTTCAGCGTCGAGCCGGGCGAACGGACGGCGCGTGTCATGTCGATCCAGCCCGAACGCGAGGCATCGAAGAAGTCGGCCGAGCCGACCTCGCCCAAAATCTCGCCGGTTTTCGCATCGGCCATGACCATGGCGACGGAAAGCTTCGGGCCGGTGCGGGCCGCTGCCTCGCGCGCCACGCTTTCTAGGCCCTCCTGCACCCTGCGGCTGATGGTCAGTTCGATCCGCCGGGCGGACGGGTCGGCACGCACCGCTTCCGCCGTCGCCTGCGCGGCAAGCGCCGGCAGTTGGTGGCGCGCTGACGGAACAGGCGCGTCTTCGGCGCGCGCAACCTCATGCCTGTCGAAGAGACCGGCGACCGCCGCACGCTGAAGGACCCGATTGCGGGCGGCGAGCGCGTCGGCATGATTGCGGTCGGGCCGGCGTTTCTCCGGCAATTGCGGCAGGGCGACAAGGAGCGCTGCCTGGGCGACGCTCAGGCGCTTTGGCTCCTTGCCGAAATAGGCAAGCGAGGCGGCGCGCACGCCTTCCAGATTGCCGCCATAGGGCGCCAGCGTCAGATAGGCTTCCAGTATCTGTTTTTTCGTCAGCCGCCGCTCGATCTGGAGGGCGCGAAGGATCTGCCGCAGCTTGGCGGCGATGGTGCGTTCGCTGCGTGGTTCGATCAGTCGCGCCAACTGCATGGTCAGCGTCGAGCCGCCGGAGACGATGTGGCCGC
>SCRB01000310.1 GCA_004299545.1 Rhizobiaceae bacterium | reverse complement strand
CTGCGGGTCGTCCCGCCGACCGGCACGGTGAAATCGAAACATGGCGCATGGTCGATCATCTGCGACACGCCTCCCGGCGCCAGCAGCGAACAATGCGCGATGATGCAGAACGTGGTCGCCGCCGACAGGCCGGAGGTCGGTCTGTCGGTGGTTGTCCTCAAGACCGCCGACCGCAAGGCCCAGATCCTGCGAGTGCTGGCGCCGCTCGGCGTGCTGCTGCCCAACGGGCTTGGCCTCAAGGTCGACGGGAAGGATATCGGCCGCGCCTATTTCGTCCGCTGCTTCCAGGACGGCTGCTATGCGGAAGTTATCTTGGAAAAGCAGCTTCTCGAAACGCTGTCACATGGCAAATCGGCGACCTTCATCGTTTTTCAGACGCCGGAGCAGGGCATCGGCATCCCCGTCGACCTGACGGGCTTCGCGGAAGGCTTCGCCGCCCTGCCCTGATATTCGCCCGGCTTTATTGCCCATTGGACCCGGTTGCCTGACAGCCTCGATGTGCCTACATCGGGAGCGTGCTTTTATGCGAATGGATCGACGCCATGGATAGCCTTCTGCAACGTTTCGACATCGACGAAGAGGACGTGCGCGGCATCGTCGCTGACACGATCAGGGGCGCGGACGACGGCGAGCTTTTCCTCGAATATCGAGAGGGCGAGGCGCTGATGTTCGACAACGGCCGCCTGAAGACGGCCAATTTTTCCACCAACCAGGGTTTCGGCCTGCGCGCCGTCGCCGGCGAGGCGACCGGCTACGCGCACGCCAACGAATTGTCGGAAGCAGCGCTAAAACGAGCAGCGGACGCCGTCACGACCGTCAAGAGCGGCTATAGCGGCAGGCTCGACGCCGCGCCGCAAGGCACGAACCGCCATCTTTACGGAGACGGGAACCCGATCGAGGCGCCAGCCTTTGATGTCAAGGTGAAATTACTCCAGGAGATCGATGCCTACCTGCGCGACAGGGATTCGCGCGTGCGCCAGGTGACGGCATCGCTCGCCTCGTCATGGCAGCATGTCGAGATCCTGCGCGGCGACGGGCAGCTGGTCCGCGACATCCGTCCGCTGGTCAGAATGAATGTTTCCGTGATTGTCGGCGAGGGCGAGCGGCAGGAATCGGGCTCCTACGGCATGGGCGGCCGCAAGGCCTTCGGCGATTTCCTCGCCGAGGAGTCGTGGAAACAGGCAGCGGAAGAAGCGCTGAGGCAAGCGCTGGTCAATCTCGAGGCGATACCCGCGCCCGCCGGCACATTCGATATCGTTCTGGCGAGCGGCTGGCCGGGCGTCATGCTGCACGAGGCCGTCGGCCATGGGCTCGAAGGCGACTTCAACCGCAAGAAGACATCGGCCTTCGCTGGGTTGATGGGGAGTCAGGTCGCCGCCAAAGGCGTCACCGTCGTCGATGACGGTACCCTCCCCGAGCGGCGCGGCTCACTCACGGTCGATGACGAAGGCACGCCGTCCAACCGCACCGTCCTGATCGAGGACGGCAAGCTGGTCGGCTACATGCAGGACCGGCAGAACGCCCGCCTCATGGGGATGAAGCCGACCGGCAACGGCCGCCGTGAATCCTACGCGCATGAGCCGATGCCACGCATGACCAACACCTATATGACCGCGGGCGATCACGATCCGGCCGAGATCATCGCCTCGGTCGGGAAGGGCATCTATGCCGTTTCCTTCGGCGGCGGCCAGGTCGACATCACGAGCGGCAAGTTCGTCTTCGGCTGCACCGAAGCCTACATGATCGAGGACGGCAAGGTGACGAAGCCGATCAAGGGCGCCATGCTGATCGGCAACGGGCCGGACGCCATGCACCGCGTCACCATGATCGGCAACGACATGAAACTCGATACCGGCATCGGCATGTGCGGTAAGGCCGGGCAAGGCGTGCCAGTCGGCGTCGGGCAGCCGCATCTCAGGATGAACCAGATGACGGTCGGCGGCACGCAG